>JAGQTE010000438.1 GCA_020439175.1 Acidimicrobiales bacterium
CAGGTCACCTCGCTGTGCCCCATCGCCATCTGCGCGCCCATCCCGCCGGCCGAGTCCGCCGACGGCGGCGACGCCGGCGCCGCGCCGTGGGTCGACCTGCTGGTCGAAGCCGCCGGCGCCTGGCGCACCCTGCTGGTCGACCCCGACGCCACCGGGCCGGTCGTGATCGCCGAGGAGGTGACGGCGGCGCCGGCGACGGCGGTGGATGCAGCGCGCGCCGACGCCGTCGAGCTGGGCGGCGCGCCCATGTACCGGGTCGACGCCTTCGACGACCTCCTGGCGTCGATCGAGCCGGACGAGGAGCCGACGCTGCACTTCTTGCACCTGCAGCTGCCCCACGCGCCGTACCGGTTCCTGCCGACCGGCCAGGCCTACCAGTCGATCGACGCCGACGGCGGCCTGCTCGCCAACGTCGGCACCCGCGGCCCGGACGAGTACGAGACGACCTCGACACGCCAACGTCTCGCGCTCCAGGCCGGCTATGTGGACCGGCTCGTCGGCGACCTCGTGCAGCGTCTGCGCGACACGGGGCTCTACGAGGACACGGCGCTGGTCGTCACCTCGGACCACGGCGTCGGTCTCGAACCGGGGCAGGGCAAGCGCCCGCTCTTCGACGAGGCGGTCGACCCGTCGATCTACGCCGACCTGTTGTGGGTGCCGCTGCTCGTGAAGGCGCCGGGCATGGCCGCCGGTCGGGTCGACGACCGCAACGCCATGATCATCGACGTCATGCCGACGATCGCCGACGTGCTCGGCGTCGAGATCCCGTGGGAGGTCGACGGGCTGTCGCTGGCGCAACGCAACGCGGTGCGCGCCAACAACATCAAGGTCTTCAACCGCACGGCGACGAACAGCGACGTGGGGTCCTTCGACGTGGCCATCCACCAGGCGCGCCTCATCGACGGCGACGAGCACTTCGCCCAGATGCTGGCCCGCAACCTCGACGCCACGGTCCGGCGCGGCAACGAGCGGTACCCGCTCTACGACATCACCGACGGCGGCGAGCTGATCGGCGAACCGGCGGGCCCGATGCTCGTCGACGCCACGACCGGCCTCGATGCGCAGCTGCCCGAGGTGGCGGCACTGCGGGACTACCGGGCCGACGCCGCCTACGTGCCCGTGCGCGTCACGGGTGAGCTCCTCGGCGCGCCGTCCGCCGACCCGGTGCTGCTGGCGGTCGTGGTCGACGGCGTGGTGGCCGGTGTCGCCCCCACCTACCGCGGGGCCTTCGCCGACCACGTGATCGACGTGATGCTGCCACCGGAGCTGGTGCAGCCCGGCGAGCACGACGTCGGGGTGTACGTGGTGGACGGTCCCGCGGGAGCGCGGGCGCTGTGGCCGGTGCCGATCCGCTGAGGCTCAGGCGCTCGCCGTGACGCCGCCGACGAGGACCGGGAACTGGCGCGTGGGGTCGTCGAGCGGCGTGCGGACGGCGTCGGCGGCCGAGGTGGTCGCCGGGTCGCCCCCGAGCGCCACGGCGCCGTCGGCGAGGTACTGGACGATGTAGGCGGGACGCATGGCGTCGGTGTGGTTCGGGCCGGTGCGGTGGGGCGTCAGGCTGGAGAACACGACCATGCTCCCCGCCGGGCACGGCACCGCCACGGCGCCGTCGGTGCCCTCGGGCAGGCAGGTGAACCCCAGCCGGTCCTCACGGTGGGCCAGCGTCCCGAGCCGGTGCACGCCCGGCAGGACCCACACGCAGCCGTTGTCGAGGGTGGCGTCGACGAGCGGCACCCAGCACGTCAGGTAGTCCTGAGGCTCGACGTAGGTGTAGCCGTTGTCCTGGTGCCACAGCACGGGCTCGTCGTTGGCCGGGTACTTGTACACGGCCTGGTCCCAGTACAGGCGCACGTCGTCGCCCACGAGGTCGGCGCAGACGTCGGTGAACGGGCTGCTGGCGACGAAGCGACGCAGCACCTCGGACAGCACCACCGCGTGCGGGCACACGCCGAGGCGGTCGGCGGCGGCCACGGAGATGCGACCACCGTCGACGCCGCGCAGCAGCTCGTTCACCCGCTCGACCATCGGCGCCAGCTCGGCGTCGACCGCGGCCAGGGTGTCGGCGTCGAAGACGTCGTGCACGACGATGAAGCCGTCGGCGTCGAACGCCGCTCGTTGCTCGGCGCTGAGCGTGCGGCCCGGACCGTCGTGGTCTCGCCAGGTGAAGCCGTCGTTCCAGGGGTGAGGTGACGCATCGCGCAGTTCCGCCATGGCCCTAGGCTCCCACGTCGCAGCCGAGCGCGAGGGGGAGCCGTGAGCGACGAGCAGGCCGAGGCAGCAGAGGGCGCCGCCGCGGGGTCCGTGTCGGGGCACGCGGCGCACGTGCGCGACGCCGACGAGCGCGGCCTGCCGGGCCGCATGCCCCGGCCGATCAAGGTCACGATGCTCGGCGCCGGATCGATGTTCACCCCGGCGCTCACCAACGACCTGCTGCGGATCCCGGGGGGTGCGGGCGGCACGATCGCCCTCGTGGACATCGACCAGGACCGCCTGGCGCCGATGCACGACGTGCTCGAGCGGCTCATCGACGCCGTCGGCGCGACCGGGTGGACGGTGACGTCGTCGACCGATCGAACCGAGGTGCTCGCCGGCAGCGACTACCTGGTCAACTGCATCGAGGTGAGCGGCGTCGACTGCGTGCGCCACGACAACGACATCCCGGCGCGCTACGGCATCGATCAGTGCATCGGCGACACGACCGGTCCCGGCGGGCTGTTCAAGGCGTTGCGCACGATCCCGGTGTGGCTCGACGTGCTGGCCGACGCCGAGCGCCTCTGCCCCGACGCCTGGGTGCTCAACTACACGAACCCGATGAACATGCTGTGCCTGGCGGCGGCCCGGACGTCGTCGATGACCGTCGTCGGCCTGTGCCACTCGGTCCAGGCGACGAGCCGGCTGCTGGCGCGCCGGGCGGGGGTGCGCTGGCGCGACCTGGAGTTCACCTGCGCCGGGATCAACCACCTGGCGTGGTTCACCTCGTTGCGATCGGCGGGGCACGACCTGTACCCAGAGCTGATGGCCAAGGCCCGAGCCGACCTGGCAGGGACGCCGGGTGACCCCGACGACGCCGGCGATCTGGTGCGCAAGGACATGATGGTGCACTTCGGGGCCTTCATCACGGAGTCGAGCGGCCACCTGTCCGAGTACCTGCCGTACTACCGGGTGCGCGACGACGATCAGGCCCGCTACTGCGGACCGGGCTACGACGGCGAGTCCGGCTTCTACGCCCGCGAGTGGCCGGGGTGGCGCCTGGAGTCGGACGCGGCGCGGGCCGCCATGCTGGCGGGCGAGCGCAGCCTCGACTGGGCCCGCTCGTGGGAGTACGCGTCCTGGATCATCGAGGCCCGCGAGAAGGACACGCCGTATCGCATCTACGGCAACGTCCCCAACGCCCGAGGCGACGGGCTGCTCATCGACAACCTGCCGGCCGACGGCATCGTCGAGGTGGCGTGCGACGTCGACGGCACGGGGCTGCACCCCCAGGCGCACGGGCCCCTGCCGCCGCACATGGCGGCGCTGTGCGCGGCGGAGATGGCCATGTTCGGGCTCGGCGCCCAGGCGGCGATCGAGCGGTCCACGGACCTGGCGCGCCTGGCGCTGACGGTCGACCCGCTCACGGCGGCGTGTGCCACGCCGGCGGCGATCGCGGCGATGACCGAGGAGCTCTTCGCCGCCGAGGCGGCCTTCTTGCCGGGGTACCGCTGACGGCCTGCCCGGTGGCGGGCACCGGCGACCCCGGACGATACTGACGTCGGCGTCAGGTAGACGTTGCAGCGCACGACGGCGACGAGGCAACAGGGGGACAACCATGGGAGCGATCCGACTCGACGGCAAGGTGGCGGTGGTGACCGGTGCCGGAGGCGGGCTCGGCAGGTGCCACGCCCTGCTGCTGGCCGAGCGGGGCGCCAAGGTGGTCGTGAACGACCTCGGCGGCAGCTCCGAGGGTGCCGGCGCCAGCGACGCACCGGCCGACCGCGTCGTGGCCGAGATCCGCGCCGCAGGCGGCGAGGCGGTGGCCAACTTCGATTCGGTGGCCACCCCCGAGGGCGGCGCCGCCATCATCCAGACCGCGCTCGACGCCTACGACACCGTCGACATCGTCGTGAACAACGCCGGGTTCCTGCGCGACCGGTCGTTCGCCAAGATGACCGCCGACGACATCGGGTCGATCATCGACGTGCACCTCAAGGGAGCGTTCTTCGTCAGCCAGCCGGCCTTCGTGGTCATGAAGGAGCGCGGCTACGGCCGCTTCATCCACACCACCTCGGCCGCCGGCCTGTTCGGCAACTTCGGCCAGGCCAACTACGCCGCCGCCAAGATGGGCCTGGTCGGGCTGTCGAGCGTGATCGCCATCGAAGGCGCCAAGGCCGGTATCACGTCGAACGTCATCGCACCGCTGGCCAAGACGCGCCTGACCGAGGAGCTGATGGGGCCGATGGCCGACGCCGTGCTGCCCGAGCAGGTGTCGGGCCTCGTGACCTTCCTGGCGTCGGAGCAGTGCGAGCTGACCCACGAGGTGTTCAGCGTGGGCGGCGGCCGCATCGCGCGCGCCTTCGTCGGGCTCGGCCCGGGCTGGCTGGGCGGCAAGGGCTATGTGCCGACGCCCGAGGACGTCGCCGAGCACCTCGACGCCATCCGCGCCACGGACGGCTGCATCGTCCCCGGGCAGGCGACCGACGAGATGATGCAGCTGGCGTCCATCTTCTCAGGGTGACGCCGACGGGGTCCGACGCCTAGGGTTGCCGACCCTGTGTCTGCTCCCGATGCCATCCGCAACGTCGCCATCGTCGCCCACGTCGACCATGGCAAGACGACCCTCGTCGACGCCCTCCTGCGCGCCACCGGCGTGTTCGCCGAACACCAGCAGGTGGCCGATCGCGTCATGGACAACGTCGACCAGGAGCGTGAGCGTGGCATCACGATCCTGGCCAAGGCGGCGTCGATCCGCTGGGGCGACACCCGCATCAACCTGGTCGACACCCCCGGCCACGCCGACTTCGGCGGCGAGGTCGAGCGTGCCCTCGCCCTCGTCGACGGCGTGCTGCTCCTCGTCGACGCCGCCGAGGGGCCGCTGCCGCAGACCCGCTACGTGCTGTCCAAGGCGCTCGAAGCGGGACTGCCGTCGATCGTGCTGCTCAACAAGGTCGACCGGGCCGACGCCCGCGCCGTCGAGGTCCTCGACGAGATCGAGCAGCTCTACCTGGATCTGGACGCCCCGCTGGAGCTGCTCGACTTCCCGGTGCTGTCGGCCATCGCCCGCGACGGTCGGGTCGTCACGGGCGTGGGCGAGCCCGGCCCGGACGACGACCTGACACCGCTGCTCGACGCCATCGTCGAGCACCTGCCGGCCCCGTCCGGTTCCATCGAGGCGCCGGTGCAGGCGATCGTGACCAACCTCGACGCCAGCGACTACCTCGGGCGGCTGGCCATCGGCCGCGTCGTGCACGGCGTGCTGCGGCGCGGCACGCCGGTGGCGCTGCTCGACGAGGAGACGGCGGAAGGGCAGGCCCCGCTCAAGCGCAAGCTGACGTCGCTGTACGGCTTCGAAGGTCTGGAGCAGGTCGAGGTCGACGAGCGCTCCGCCGGCGACCTGTTCGTCGTCGCCGGGTTCCCCGAGGTCGAGATCGGTGACACCTTCGCCGACCCCGAGCACCCGGAGCCGCTACCGAGACTGTCGGTCGACGAGCCGGTCCTGCGCATGACGTTCGGGGTGAACACGTCCCCGCTGTCGGGCAACGAGGGCAAGTTCCTGACGTCGCGCCACCTGCGTGAGCGCCTGGCGCGCGAGGTGCTCGGCAACGTGTCGATCCGCATCGCCGACACCGACTCGCCGGACGTCATCGAGGTGGCCGGGCGCGGGGAGCTCCAGCTGGCGGTGCTGATCGAGTCGATGCGTCGCGAGGGATACGAGCTGCAGGTGTCGCGGCCCGAGGTCGTGGTGCGCGAGGTCGACGGTGCGCGGCACGAGCCGCTCGAGCGCGGCGTGACCGACGTGCCGGACGAGTACGTCGGCGCCGTCACCCAGGCACTCGCCCCCCGCAAGGGTCGGGTCCAGGACATGCGCCCCGGCGACCCGGGCCGCACCGTGATCACCTGGGAGGCGCCGGCGCGCGGCCTGCTCGGCTTCCGGTCGTTGTTGCTGACCGAGACGCGTGGCACCGCGCTGCTGCACACGCACCACGCCGGATGGACGCCGTGGGCGGGCGAGCTGCCGCACCGTCAAGGTGGCGCCATGATCGCCGACCGCCTCGGGGTCGCCACGCCGTTCGCCATGGACAACCTCCAGCAGCGTGGCGAGCTGTTCGTCCATCCGGGCGAGCAGGTCTACGAAGGCATGGTGGTGGGCGAGTCGGCGCGCGGCGAGGAGATGGTGGTCAACATCTGCAAGGCGAAAGAGAAGACCAACATCCGCACGCACAGCCACGACGAGGCGGTGAAGCTGGCGCCGCCGCGCGAGGTCACCCTCGAGAGCGCCATCGAGTTCATCGCCGCCGACGAGCTCGTCGAGGTCACGCCGGCCGCCATCCGCATCCGCAAGCGGCTCCTCACCGAGGCCGAACGCCGCCGGACCCGCAAGCGCTGACGGTCAGGCGTAGCCGAGCGCGGCCGCCGTGCGGCAGCGGGCCCGGATGGCGTCGCCGAGCGGATCGGTCGCCGGCGGGCGCGACCGCGGTGCGGTGATCGTGACCGACGGCGCCGCCAACGACACCCCCAAGAAGGCACCGAGCTCGTCGAGCACGGCGTCGGGCTCCACGAACCAGCGCTCGTAGCGCAACGTGTGGACGTTCGCCCGCCCGATGTGCGGGAGCAGCTGCTCGTGCACGTGGTCGAACAGGTCGATGCGCCGCAGCCACGCCTCGTCGAGCGGGCTTCCCGGGGGCTCGGGTGGGCGGCGCCGGGCCGTGGCATCCAGCGTGCGCAGCATGGCGGCGTTGAACGCCGTCGGGTAGTCGCGGCCGTCGGCCAGGCGCCCGCCCGTGCCGGCGTACGAGCGGATGGTCTCGACCGGGTCGCGCACGCACACCACGAAGCGCGTGTCGGGCAGGCGGTCGAGCCAGCGCCACCAGACCGGCCACTTCACCGCGACGACGGTGTCGGCGTCGGCCTCGACCGGGACCGGTCGCTCGCCGTCGCGGCACCACCGCGTGACGTGCTCGGCGTGCAGCGCCGCGATGTCGAGACGGCCACGCCGCAGCACACCCGTGGCCAGCTCACGCCGCAGCGAGGCGAACAGCGCGGCCGGCGGCAACCGCATCCCGTCCCAAGGTTCCATGACCGTGACGACCCGGGGCGGCTGGAACAGCGCCGCCGTCGCCAGCGTCGTGCCCGAGCGGGAGCTGCCGCACACGATGACGTCGTTCGGGCCGGTCGGGCGGACCTCGTCGAGGGCGTCCGGGTCGAGCGGCAGCCCGGCGAGGAACCGCTCCCACCGGGCGCGCGCCGGCGAGTGGACCGCCAGCCGGGCGCGCAGCGCCGCCGCAGCGCTCATGCGGCGCCGCCGGCCGTAGAGGCGATGTCGGCGGGCGGCCATCGCAGCAGCCCCTCGTCGGCGCAGGCCGTCAGCGCCCGCGCGAAGAACGTGTCCAAGGCGTGGCCGTCGACGACGACCTGGCGGAGGCACCGCCCCAGTGCGGCTCGGCCGGCCGCGTCGAGCGCCAGCGTCGCCTCGATGCGCTCCGCATGGGCGTCGGTGTCGTCGACCGGGACCGCCACCTGGGCCGCCAGGTCGTCGGGGAGCGCCTCGATCGTGCGGCCGTTGCTGGTGATGATCGGTAGCCCGACCGCCATCGCCTCGAGCACCGCCTTGTCGAGCGCGCCTTCACCCAACTGCACCATGGCGCCGTAGGTCGCCAGCCGGGCGGGGAGCTCGGCGTAGGGGACCGGACCCACGAAGGTGACGGCGTCGGTCAGGTTGAGGTCGTGCACCTGCGCGTCGAGGGATCGTCGCAGCTCTTGCTGGGCGCTGTCGGCGTTCCCCACGATGTCGAGGGTCGGTGCCGTGCCCGTACGGTCGCGCACGGCGGCGATGGCGCGCAGCACGGCATCGATCCGCTTGACCGGAGCGATGCGGCCGACGACCACCAGATCGCGCTGGCGCGGCGCCGGCACCTCCGGCGGGGCGAAGCGTGCCGTGTCGACGCCGTGCCCGATGGCGCGCACCGTGCCCACGTCGAGCGGCAGGGACCCGGGCGTGGCGGTGAGCAGGAGGTCGGTGCACCAGCGGGCGTAGAGCCGCGTGCGGGCGGTGACCACGCTGTCGGCCTTCCACTGCACCATCGGGAGGCGATGCCGCAGCTTCGCCGGCAGCAGCAACAGGGGGTACGGCCCGCCACCCATGGCGATCCAGATGAGGTCGATGGCAGTCAGATCGACCGACCGCACCGCCTGCTCGAACAACACCACCTTGCGGACCCGACGCGACGACCATCTGCCCGCCCGCGTCTCGATGCGGGTGACGTTGCTCGGCAGGGCAGCGGCGCGGACCTGTGCGGCGAGGACGGTCACGTGGTCGATGCCGGGCGTCGTGGCAAGGGCGCGCACCCAGTTGACCTGGTTCGCCAACGAGGGCGACAGCTCATCGAGCGCGATGCAGACGTAGAGGATGCGCATTGGTGGTCTCAGCCGGAGGCCACCCTGACGGTAGCCTCCGGGCCATGGCCCACTGCTCCAACTGCGGCGCCCACGTGGACGAGGACGCCCGGTCGTGCCCCTCGTGCCACGCGGTGCTGGACGACAACGTGGCGGACGGCGTGCGCGGCCAGGTGCTGGTGTTCGTCGTCATGCTGGTGATCCTCGTGGGGGCGGTGGCGCTCGGGCTGGTGCTGCGCGCGTGAGCGGCGGCCGTCGCGTCGCCGCGGGGTACTTCGCGCTGCAGGCGGTGTGCGGCCTGATCCTGTGGAGCGCCATCGCGCTGTCGTCGACGGTGCGCAGCGGCTTCGACCTCGTCGAAGGGCGCCCCGCCGTGACCGACGCCTACTTCTTCGCCGACCTCGTGGCGGTGGCGGCGTCGGCCGCCACGGCGTGGGGCGCGTGGCGGGATCGCCGATGGGCCGTCGTCGCCGCCGGCATCACGGTGGGCACGGTCGTGTACCCGACCGTGTACCTGGTGGCGTGGGTGGCCCTGGACGGCACGGCGTCACCGGCGCTGGCCGTGATGGTGCCGACGACGGTGCTGTCGGTGTGGGCGTCGTGGCTGCTGTGGCGGGCCGAGCAGCCGCACGCCGTGCGCTGATCAGCGGGGGTGCCGTCCGGCGGCGGCGACGCGCCGCAGCAGCGACGCCATGGCGGCACCCGACGCCGCCATCGAGTGGTGGGCTTCGAAGGCCGCTCGACCGGCATCACCCAGCGCTCGGCGTCGGCCGTCGTCGTCGAGCAGGTCGGCGAGGGCGGTGCCCAGCGCCTCGGG
>JAGQTE010000439.1 GCA_020439175.1 Acidimicrobiales bacterium
CGCCCATGGCCGAGCGCCGTGCCGGATCGTTCGCCAACGACACGTAGGCGTCGGCGAGCGCGGCCACGTCGCCGACCGGCACCAGCACCGCCTCGACGCCGTCGTCGACGGCCTGGGGGATGCCGCCGGCGCGGGTGGCCACCACCGGCAGGCCGAGTGCCAACGCCTCCATCAGCGCCACGGGCAGCCCTTCGTGCTGCGAGGTCAGGGTGAACACGTCGGCGGCGCGCAGCACGGTGGGAGCGTCGTCGCGATAGCCGAGCAGCTGCAGACGGTCGCCCAGCCCGGTGGCGGCGGCGAGCTGTGCGATCTCGTCGGCCATCGGTCCCTGCCCGACGCTCACGAAGCGCAGCCGCGGCTCGCGCCGGCACGCCGAGGCAGCCGCCGCGACCCAGACGTCGTACGCCTTGGCGGCGCGCAGGTTGGCGACGATGGCGACGACCACGTCGTCGTCGGCCACGCCGAGCGCTCGGCGGGCGTCGGCACGATCGCCGGCGCGGCGCCGCACCCCCTCGAGGTCGACGCCGTGCACCAGCACCTCGGTCCGGGCGGCGAGCCGCGAGGGCATCGTCGACACGACGTCGGCCGACACGGCGAACGTGGCGTCGTCGAACGGCAAGGTGGCGGCGTTGGCCCAGCGCGTCGCCGGGTGGTGGCGCGGCCAGCGGTTGTGCTCGGTGGACACCAACGCCGGCCGGCGGGCCGCCGGGATGGTGCGCAGCACGAGGCGCACGACGGCTGCCACCAGCGGCGCGTGGACGTGCACGACGTCGTAGTCGCCGTCGAGCAGCAGGGCGCGCAGGCGCAGCACCCATCGGGGGTCGAGGTCGCGGCGGCCGTCGAGGCAGAGCACGCCCACCCCGGCGGCCTCGAGGTCACCGACCAGGTGATCCTTGTGGGGGAGCAGGTAGGCCACGTCCACCGCCAGGCGGTCGCGGTGGCGCACGGTCGCCTGCTGCACGAGCAGCTGCTCGGCGCCGCCCGGCCCCAAGCCCTTGATCAGCCACAGGGCTCGTAGCGGTCGATCGGGGTCGGTCACGGCTGGTCGAGGACCTGGCGCACGAGCTCGATCACGCGGTCCTGGTCGGCGTCGGTCAGCGACGAGCCGCTGGGCAGGCACACGCCCCGCTCGAAGATCTGCGCCGCCACCTCGCCGCCCACATGGCGACATGGGGCGAAGACCGGTTGCAGGTGCATCGGCTTCCACGCCGGGCGCGCCTCGACGTCGTGCGCCTCGAGGTGGTCGATGACCTGGTCCCGGTCGGCGGCCGCCTCGTCGGGATCGAGCGTCAGCACCGTCAGCCAGTTGGTCGGGGTGCCGTCGGGCGCCTCCGGCATCCACGTCACGCCGGGCAGGTCGCCGAGCGCCTCGGCGTAACGCCGTCGAAGCGCCCGTCGGCGGGCGACCTTGGCGTCGAGACCGCGCAGCTGGGCCCGGCCGAGGGCGGCGAGCAGGTTCGACATCCGGTAGTTGAACCCGATGGCGGTGTGCTCGTAGTGGCGCGCCGGCTCACGGGCCTGGGTCGCCAGGTAGCGCGCCCGCTCGATCAACGCCGCGTCGTGCGACACGAGCATGCCGCCGCCGCTGGTGGTGATGAGCTTGTTCCCGTTGAAGCTGAAGGCGCCGGCGCGCCCGAAGCCGCCGGCGGGCCGGCCGCCGACCGTGGCGCCGAGCGCCTCGGCGGCGTCCTCGATCATCACCACGCCCTCGTGGCCGGCGAGGGCGTCGTCGAGCGCGGCGTAGTCGGCGCACTGGCCGTACAGGTCGACGGGGATGACGGCGGCGTACGGGGCGCCGGCGGCGCGGGCGGCGTCGAGCTCGGACGCGACGAGCGACGGGTCGATCGTCCACCGGTCCGCCGTCACGTCGACGAAGACCGGTTCGGCACCGACGTAGGTGACGACGTTGGCCGTCGCCGCGAAGGTCAGCGTCGGCACGAGCACGCGATCGCCCGGGCCGACACCGGCGATCAGCAACGCCAGGTGCAGCGCGGCGGAGCCGCTCGACAGCGCCACGGCGTGCTCGACGCCGGCGACGGCGGCGACCTCGGCTTCGAAGGCCGCCAGGTCGGGTCCCACCGGCGCGATCCACCCCTCGTCGAAGGCCGCCAGCAACGCAGCCCGCTCGGGGGGACCGACGTCGGGCGGGCTGAGGTAGATCCGCGCCATCGCCCCGGATCTTTGCAGGTCTGGCCGCCCTCGGGTGCCGCCCCCGGGACCGTCGAACCGACAGCTCGAGGTGGTGTCGGGGCGGTGGGGCCGGCGCGCGCCGTTGGCTAGGGTCGGCGGGCCGTCCCTGGTCGGGGGGCGACGACGTTCGAGGAGGATCCCGATGGCCGTGCTGATCACCGGCGGTGCCGGCTTCATCGGCGCCAACCTGGCGCGGGCGCTGCGCACCGGTGCACCGATGTCGGGGCGGCCCGTACCCGGGCTCGAGCCCGTCGACGAGGTGGTGGTCCTCGACGACCTGTCGACCGGCGACGCCGCCAACCTCGCGGGCGTCGACGTGGAGCTGGTGCAGGGCTCGATCCTCGACCGTGACCTGCTGGGCGCGCTGGCGGCGCGAGCCGACGCCGTGGTGCACCTGGCGGCACGCCCGAGCGTCCCGCGCTCGATCGCCGATCCGGTGGCGTCGCACGAGGCCAACGCCACGGGCACCCTGTACGTCCTCGAGGCCGCCCGCGCCGCGGGCAACGTGCCGGTCGTGCTGGCGAGCTCGTCGTCGGTGTACGGCGACACGCCGGTGCTGCCCAAGCACGAAGGGCTGCCGCCCCGGCCGCGCAGCCCCTACGCCGCTTCCAAGCTGGCCACCGAGTCCTACGCCATCGCGTACCACCACAGCTACGGGCTTCCGGTGCTGGCGCTGCGGTTCTTCAACGTCTTCGGTCCGCTCCAGGCGGCGGGGCATGCCTACGCCGCCGTGGTGCCCGCCTTCGTCGACGCCGCGCTGGCGGGTCGACCGCTGCCGCTGCACGGCGACGGCACCCAGAGCCGGGACTTCACCTTCGTCGACACGGTCGTCGCCGTGCTCGCCGCGGCCGCGCTCGGCCCGGTGAGCCACGACGAGCCGGTCAACCTGGCGTTCGGCACGCGCACGGACCTCAACGCCCTGATCGCCGAGCTCGGTGCCGTGCTCGGTCACGATCTGGCGGTGGAACGCCAGCCGTCGCGGGCGGGCGACGTGGCGCACTCCCAGGCGGAGCACTCGGTGCTCGACGGGCTGTTCCCCGACGTCGAGCCGGTCGACCTGCGCACCGGGTTGGAGGCGACGGTGGCGTGGTTCCGCACGCTCGCGCCCGCGGTCGGCGTCGAGGACGCCTGAGGTGGCGCGCCCCACGCCGGAGCAGGCGGCGCTGGTGCCCTTCCCGCCGTACCGCGCCAAGCGCGTCCTGGACCTGGCACTGCTCGTCGTGGTTGCCATCCCGGCGACGTGCGTCGGTGCGGTCTGCGCCGTGGCGGTGCGACTGACCTCGCCCGGGCCGGCGCTGTTCCGCCAGGAGCGCATCGGCATGGCCGGCGTGCCGTTCGAGGTGCTGAAGTTCCGCACGATGCGCACCGGCGTGAACCCGACGTTCCCCGACGCCGATCGCATCACGAGGGTGGGGGCCGTGCTGCGGCGCTTCTCGCTCGACGAGCTGCCGCAGCTCGTCAACGTCTGGCGCGGCGAGATGTCGATCGTCGGCCCGCGGCCCACGCTGGCGTACCAGGTCGAGCGCTACGACGACCGCCAGCGGGCTCGGCTCAGCGTCCCGCCGGGGTTGACCGGGCTGGCCCAGGTCAACGGCCGCAACGCCCTGCCGTGGGCGGCGCGCATCGACCTCGACCTCGAGTACGTGCAGCGGCAGTCGGTGCGCGTCGACCTGGGGCTGCTGGCCCGCACGGCGCGCGCGGTGCTCGGCGGCGAGGGCGTCGAGGGCCACCCGGCCGACGACCCGTTGGCTCGCGTCGACGGCTGAGCGGCGGCGCGCCCGCGGCCGACCTGTGCCGTTCAGGCGGTGACGATGGCGCCGTCGGCGGCCCAGCGCTCGATGACCGGGTCGAGATCGGCGGCCACGACCTCGACGCGAGCACCGTGGCGCTGCGCCAACTCGGCTGCGGCATCGTCGAGCGTCGTGGCGTCGGCGACGAGGTCCCACAGCCCGGCCGCCGGTCCCTGCACCTCGACCGGTTCGTCGGCATCGGGTCCGAGCACGAGCACGCTGCCGTCGAGGGATCGCCACAGCGCGTCCGGGGCGCGCCGCCACCGCGTCATCGGCCGGGCAGCGGTTCGTCCGCGCCGACCTCGTCGGGCCCGACGGCGAGGTTGCGCAGCTCGATGATGAGGTCGGCGTCACCGGCGACGGTGGCGTGTCCGGCGACCACGGCGTCGTAGCGCAACCCTGGGACGTCGACCTGGGAGATGAGGGGGTGCGCAGGCCGCACGTCCACCTCGTCGCGCCCCAGGAGCTGCTCGTGGAGCTTCTCGCCGCGGCGCAGCCCGGTGTACACGATGTCGACCGGCCGCGGGGCCTGCGCCGCCAGCCGTCGGGCGACGTCGTCGATGCGCACGGGCTCGCCCATGTCGAGCACCAGCGCTTCTCCGTCCCTGCCGACGGCGCCGGCCTGCACGACGAGCTGCACCGCCTCCTCGATGGTCATGAAGTACCGGGTGACATCGGGATCGGTCACGGTGATCGGTCCGCCGGCGGCGGCCTGGGCACGGAACGCCGTGAGCACCGAGCCGCGCGAGCCGAGCACGTTGCCGAACCGGACGCTGAGGTAGGTGCCGGTCGTCGCGGCGGCGTGCCCGGCGGTGAGGCGCTCGGCGATGCGCTTGGTGAAGCCGAGCACCGACGTCGGGTCGGCGGCCTTGTCGGTCGAGATGTTCACGAAGCGCTCGACGCCCACGGTGGCGGCGGCGTCGAGCACGAGCTGGGTGCCGACGACGTTCGTCTTGTAGGCCTCCTCCGGGTACAGCTCGAGCAGCGGCAGGTGCTTGAGCGCCGCGGCGTGGAACACGACGTCCGGTCGGTGCTCGGCGAAGGCGGCGTCGAGCGCCTCACGGTCGCGGATGTCGGCGACGACGAGCTCGCGCGTGTCGAGCAGGGCGCGGCCGTCGATCGAGAGCTGCACGGCGTGCAGCGCCGACTCGTCGCGGTCGAGCATGACGAGCGAGCGCGGGGCGAAGCGGGCGATCTGCCGGCACAGCTCGGAGCCGATCGAACCGCCGGCGCCGGTGACGAGCACGGAGCGGTTGGTGAGGTAGTCGGCGATGGCGTCGATGTCGGTGTCGATCCGATGGCGACCGAGCAGGTCCTCCTCCGTGACCGGACGCAGGTCGGCCAGCCCGACGTCGTCGCTCAGCAGCTCGCTCAGCGCCGGGAGCACCCGCACCTCGAGGTCGGCGTGCGCCGCCGCCTCGGCGAGGTCGCGGATCAGCTCGGCCGGTGCCGACGGCACGGCGATGCACAGCACGCCGGCGTCGAGGTCGCGTGCGGCGTGCACGACCTCGGCCCGGGTGCCGACGACGGGCACGCCGCGGATGCGCAGCTTGCGCTTGGACGGGTCGTCGTCGAGCAGGCCGACGGGCAGGAACGGGCTGTCGGGGTTGCGCACCATGCTCGTGACCAGCTGCTCGCCGCCGTCGCCGGCGCCGAAGACGAGCGTGCGTGTCGCCGTGGCGTCCGACGGTCGGCGGGAGCGCTCGAGCGCCAGCCGCCACGTGTAACGCACGGCGGCCATGGCGAGCAGGGCCATGCCGCCGCCGATGAACACCACGCTCGTCGGGATGAGCTGGTCCGGCAACAGCCGGTTGACCCCGGCGAACAGCACGGTCACCACGGCGACGGCGCGCACGAGGTGCGCGACCTCTTCGAAGCTGCCGTAGCGGTACTTGCCGGCATAGAGCCCCGACGTCAGGCCGGCGGCGACCTGGATCAGCAGCACCAGCCCGACGGCGAGCAGGGTGTGGACGAAGTTGAACGGACCCCACTGGCGCGGATCGAAGGCCAGCTCGAACCGCAAGAACATGGCGCCGAGCACGCCGACGAGCCAGCACAGCCCGTCGATGCCGCCCTGGAACACCAGGCGATGGTCCTCGAGGAGCCGTCCCCAGCGCTCCAGCCAACCGGACGCGGGAGGGCGCGCTTCGCTCATGGCCCTACCGCCAGCGGGAGTCGCCGTTCTCCACACATGCGAGACGAGATGGTACCCGGCGCGGCAGTCGGTTCGGGTGGCTCGTCGCACGTGCCGAAGCGGCGTGGGCCGCGCGGCCTACCATCGCCAGATCCCGTTCGGCGGCGCTGCGGCCCGTCGTTCCCGTGCACGAGGCAGCGAACCACGACGTGAGCTCGACCACCGATCCGCCGCCGCAGCTGCGTCCCGCGCCTCGCGTCCGCCCGCGCGACGAGGCGGCGCGTCGTCGGTCGCGGGGCCGGCGCCGTCGCACCGACGCCCAGGAGCGCGTCGCCATCTACGTCGTGGCCGCGGCGGCCGGGCTGGCGGCGGCGTTGGCGGCCACGACCATGGTGGTGCCCAACGGGCCCTTGGCGGCGCTGTGGCGCTTCGCCCTGGCCGGCGGCGTGGCACTCGCCGGGTCACGCGCCCGTCGCTGGACCTGGCTCGTCGTCGGCGGCGTCGGGGTGCTCGTGTCGACCGAGGTCGTGTGGCTGGCGGTCGCCGGCGCCGGGGTCGGCGTCGCCTTCGCGTCGATCTTCGTGCCGCGACGGCGGATCCTGGGCGCCATCTCGGTCGGCTTGTCGGTGCAGCCGCTGTTCCACGTCCCCGACCTGGGGGGCGACCATCTGGCCACCTGGGCGGCGCTGGCGGCGGTGGCTCCGGTGCTCGGCTCGGCCTACCTCGTCTCGCCGCGCCGCGTCCGCCGTCGCGTGCACCGCGCCGTGCTGGCCGTCGTCGCCGCCGCCGCCGTGGGCGCCGTGCTCGCCGGCGCTGCGGCCCTGTTGGGCTACGGCGCAGCGAACCTGGGTGCCGACGCCGCGTTCGCCGGCATGAGCAAGGTGCGTGACGGCGACACGGCGGCGGCGTCTGGCGAGCTGCGCGAGGCCACCGACGCCTTCACC
>JAGQTE010000440.1 GCA_020439175.1 Acidimicrobiales bacterium
CACCACGACGACCGCTGCGCCGACCACCACGGCGGCCCCGGCTCCGACGACGCCACCCGCCCCGCCGGCTCCGCCGACGACGCAGCCGCCCGCTCAGCCGCCGGCGCCGACGGTCGTGTCGGTCGACGCGCCGACCACCGTGCTCTGCGCCCCGGGGGACACCCCCTCCATCGTCATCTCGTGGTCGGTCGCCCACGCCGACGAGGTCGTGCTCTCGATCGACGGCCCCGGCGCCTATCGCACCTATCCGGGCGCCGACGGCTCCGATGCGGTGCCGTTCGCCTGCGGCGAGGCGCAGCACGCCTACACGATCACCGCTTCGGCGGACGGCCACCAGTCCAGCCGGACCGTGGTGGTGACCCGGACCGAGGTCGGGGGCGGGTCGCAGACCCTCGTCAGCCCGTGACGGTGACGGCGACGCTCGAGTGGTCCCCGGTGATCAGCTCGAGCGTCGTCGCGTTGCCGGCCTCGAGCAGGTCCGACCTCGCCGCCTCCACGGCGGCGAGGTGCGCGTCGGAGCCGGTGACGGCCACAGCGCCGACCTCGGCCTTGAGCGACAGCTTGGCCTCGGTCTTGGCCTTGCGGATCTCGCCGAGCACGCCGGCGGCGGCGGTGTAGACGGCCGGGTCGCCGTCGCCGGCGAGGTCGCGCAGCAGGTGGACGTCGGGCCATGGCGCCCGATGGATCGAGCCGGGCCGCCACCACGACCAGACCTCGTCGGTGACGAACGGCAGGAACGGGGCGAACAGTCGCAGCAGGGTGGACAGGGCCACCTGCAGGGTGGCCTGCGCCGAACGGCTGCCGGCGGCGTCGTCGGAGTACGCCCGCCCCTTCACCAGCTCGAGGTAGTTGTCGCAGAAGGCCCAGAAGAAGGTCTCCGTGCGCTCGAGCGCCCGGGCGTAGTCGTAGCCCTCGAAGGCGGCGGTGCACTCGTCGGCGAGGGCGGCGAGCTGCGCCAGCATCGAGCGGTCGAGCGGTGCCGAGATGATGGTGGGGTCGTCGATCGCCTGCTGGGTGGCGTCGGTGCTGCCGAGGCCGAGCGCGAAGCGGCTGGCGTTGAGCAGCTTGATGGCGAGGCGGCGGCCGATCTTCATCTGGCCCTCGTCGAAGGCGGTGTCGGTGCCGGGGCGACCGCTGGCGGCCCAGTAGCGGACGGCATCGGCGCCGTACTGCTCGATCAGGTGCAGCGGGGTGACGACGTTGCCCTTGGACTTGGACATCTTCTTGCGGTCCGGGTCGAGCACCCAGCCCGAGATGCCGGCGTTGCGCCACGGCAGCGAGTCGTGCTCGAGGTGGGCGCGCAGCGTGGTCGAGAACAGCCAGGTCCGGATGATCTCGTGAGCCTGGGGCCGCAGGTCCATCGGGAACGTGCGGGCGAACAGGTCGGGATCCTCCTCCCAGCCGCAGGCGATCTGCGGCGTGAGCGAGCTCGTGGCCCAGGTGTCCATGATGTCGGGGTCGCCGTGGAAGCCGCCGGGCTGGTCGCGCTGGTCGTCGGCGTAGCCGGGTGGCGTGTCGCTGGTGGGGTCGATCGGCAGCGATCCCTCGTCGGGGGCGATCGGGTGGGCGTAGTCGACCTCGCCGTCGGCGTCGACGGGGTACCACAGCGGCAGCGGGACGCCGAAGTAGCGCTGGCGAGAGATGAGCCAGTCGCCGGTCAGGCCGTTGACCCAGTTCTCGTAGCGGACGTGCATGTGCGGCGGGTGCCAGCGCAGCTCGGTTCCGCGCTGGAGCAGGGCGGCGCGCAGCGCCTCGTCGTCGCGGCCGCCGTTGCGGATGTACCACTGGCGACTGGTGATGATCTCGAGGGGGCGGTCGCCCTTCTCGTAGAACTTGACCGGGTGGGTGATCGGGCGGGGCTCGCCGTCAAGGCTGCCGGCCTCGGCGAGCTGCTCGACGACGATGCGCTGCGCCTGGCGCATGTTGCGCCCGGCGATGGCGGCATACGCCTCGACGGCGCCGTCGCCGGCGGCCGCGATCCACTCCGGCGGGTCGGCGAGGATGCGTCCGTTCGGGCCGACGATGCTGCGGGTCGGCAGCTGCAGCTCGCGCCACCACGTGACGTCAGTGATGTCGCCGAAGGTGCAGATCATGGCGATGCCCGAGCCCTTCTCGGGGTCGGCCAGGTGATGCGGGCGGATCGGGACCTCGACGCCGTAGAGCGGCGTGGTGACGGTGGTGTCGAACAGGGGCTGGTACCGCTCGTCGTCGGGGTGGGCGACGAGGGCGACGCAGGCCGCGATCAGCTCGGGGCGGGTCGTCTCGATGTGGACGGGCTCGCCGGAGCCCGAACGCAGGAAGGGGATGCGGTGGTAGGCGCCCGGCAGCTCGCGGTCCTCGAGCTCGGCCTGGGCGACGGCGCAGCCGAAGTCGACGTCCCACAGGACCGGCGCCTCGGCCTGGTACGCCTCGCCGCGGGCAAGGTTGCGCAGGAAGGCGCGCTGGCTGGCGCGCCGGCACCGCTCGTCGATGGTGGCGTAGGTCATCGACCAGTCGACGCTGAGGCCGAGGCGGCGCCACAGGTCCTCGAAGGCCTGTTCGTCGGTGACGGTCAGCGAGCCGCACAGCTCGATGAAGTTGCGGCGGGAGATGGCGACCGTCGGCGCCTCCCGTTCGGCCTTGCTGGCGCGCTCGGCGACGGGGGTCGGTGGCGTGAAGTCGGGGTCGTAGGGGAGGGACGGGTCGCACGTGACGCCGAAGTAGTTCTGGACCCGGCGCTCGGTGGGCAGGCCGTTGTCGTCCCACCCCATCGGGTAGAAGACCTCCTTGCCGCGCATGCGCTGGAACCGGGCGATGGTGTCGGTGTGGGTGTAGCTGAACACGTGGCCGACGTGCAGCGAGCCGCTGACGGTGGGTGGTGGGGTGTCGATGCTGTAGACGTCGGCGCGCTCGGCCGAGCGGTCGAAGGCGTAGGTCCCCGCCTCGTCCCAGCGCGGCACCCACGTGGCCTCGAGGCCGTCGAGGGTGGGCTTGTCGGGGACGTTCCAGGTGCCGTCGGTGCTGCGCATAGGCGCACGACGGTACCGCCGCCGCCCAGGTCACCCGAAGCCCGTTCATCCCACTCCCCGTCGAGTGCGCGGCAACGCACCGTCTCGGTGCTTCGCCGCGCACTCGACGTCCTAGGCGTGGCCCAGTTCGAGCGCCCGCCGTCGACCGATTCGCAGCAGGTCGGATTGGGACGCTGCGAACGCCGTCGTGAGGTCGAGCCATGTGAAGCGCACCACGATCAGCCCATGCGCCATCGCGGCGCGATCCCGCCGACGATCCCGCTCGAAGTCGGCGATGCGGGTGTGCCAGCGCCGACCGTCCGCCTCCAGGATGAGCCCCCATCCCTCGATGAACAGGTCGACGCAGGCCGTGCGACCGTCGATGGTCCACGGCAGGCGGTGCTGGCGCACGGCGGGCGGGACGTCCGGATGGCGGACGAGGCGCCAGAGCAGCGGCTCGAGCACGCTCTCGGCCACCGGTTGGCCGTCGGCGCGCTCGGCGACCAGCGATCGGAGCCGGCGGACGCCGCGGGAGCGCAAACGGGTGTGGCGCACGGCCTGGTCCTCGAGGTGGCCGACCAGCAGGCGTCGGTCGAGGATGGCGTCGTCGGTGGCGCGCTCGATCCTCTCGAGCGGGAGTCGGGTGCCGCACAGGTCGGCCACGGTCTGGGCGATCGTCGTGACGGGGATGCCCTGCGCCCGTGTGGCGTCGAACTCGATGCGACGGCGGACGGTGGCGAGGGGGCTGGCGGTGCTGGCCGGCGGTGGCACGGACACCTCGACGGGGGCGGCCCCGAAGCCGGTGAGCCGATGGAGCCCGGCGGCCGCCTGTCCCGACACGACGCTGTCGGGCGTCAGCAGCGTGGCGGCGTGGGCCGCGGTGAGGAAGCCGCGGTCGGCCCCGCCGAGCAGGTACACGCCCTGCGCCAGCCGCTCCCATCGTCCGACGGCCACGCGGTGCTCGATCATGCGTTTGGTGCACCCGAGACGCAGCGCCTGGTCATGGGAGAACACGCCGTGCTGGTCGTTCGCCAGGTGGGCGATGGCGGCGTCGGGGTGTGGCCTCAGGTCGGGTCCGTCTCGGCGCATCGCTCGGCCTTCCGCTCGGGGGTGTCGAGACCGCCGTCGCGGTGAGGCCGGGCCGGGACCACAGCGGGCCCATGGTCGCGCCGGGGCACGCCAGGACCGGCGCCGATTCACACACCCCCCGTCGAGTGCGCGGTTCGGCACCGTTACGGGGCGTTGCCGCGCACTCGACGGGGGTGGGGTTCCCGTTCGGCCGGGTGAAAGGGCGCCAACTAGCCTCCGACGCCATGTTGCGACTGTTCGACACCGCCGCCGGGGAGGTGCTGCCGCTCGAGCCGCGGGAGCCGGGCAGGGTGTCGATGTACGTCTGCGGGCCGACGGTCTACGCGCCCCCGCACCTGGGCCACGGGCGCTTCTCGCTGGTGTTCGACGTGCTGCGCCGCTACCTCGAGTGGTCCGGCTTCGCCGTCACCTACGTGTCGAACATCACCGACATCGACGACAACATCATCAAGCGGGCCAACGAGGAAGGGCGCTCGACCGACGAGGTCGTCGCAGACAACGAGCGGGTCTGGTACGAGGTGATGGACGCCCTCGGGGTCAAGCGCCCGACCCACGACCCGCACGCCACGGCGTACGTCGCCGAGATGGTCGAGCTCATCGGCGAGCTGATCGACCGCGGCGTCGCCTACGTCACCGACGACGGCATCTACTTCTCGGCGCAGTCGGTCGCCGACTACGGCCTGCTCGCCCGCCAGTCGATCGACTCGCTCCAGGCCGGCGCCCGCATCGAGGTGGGGGAGCAGAAGCGCTCGCCGATCGACTTCGTGCTCTGGAAGTTCTCCAAGCCCGGTGAGCCGAGGTGGCCGAGCCCGTGGGGCGACGGGCGCCCCGGGTGGCACACCGAGTGCGTCGTCATGTCGCTCGACCTGCTCGGCGAGGGGTTCGACATCCACGGCGGCGGCCAGGACCTGGCCTTCCCGCACCACGAGAACGAGCGCGCCCAGGCCGTCGCCGACGGCAAGCGGTTCGCCAACCACTGGGTGCACAACGGCTTCGTCGTCGTCGAGGGCGGCGAGAAGATGTCGAAGTCGCTCAACAACTTCGTCAACCTCGCCGAGCTGGTCGAGACCGCCGACCCCCGCTCGTACCGGCTGCTGGTGCTGCGGGCGCACTACCGCTCGCCGGTCGAGGTGACCAAGGCGTCGACGGCCGACGCCTCCGAAGCGCTGGCGCGCCTCGACGCCTTCGCCCGGCGTGCGCACGCCGCCGAGGTCGTCGCCTCGCCCGACGGCGTGACCGGCGCCGAGCCGGACGTCGTCGTCGTCGACGAGTTCCGCCGCCGGATGGACGACGACCTCGACACCCCCGGTGCCGTCGCCCTGCTGTTCACCACCGTGCACCGAGCCCACAGCGCCTTCGACGAGGGCCGCGACGACGAAGGCCGGGCCCTCGCCGCAGCGGCGCTCGAGCTGTGCCGGGCGGTCGGCCTCGAGCTGCACGGCGAGGCCGCCGCCGTGCCCGACGCCATTCTGGCCAAGGCCGCCGCCCGCGATGCGGCCCGGGCGGCGAAGGACTGGGCCACCGCCGACGCCCTGCGCGACGAGCTGGTCGCCGACGGCTACGTCGTCGAGGACACGCCGAACGGCACCCAGGTCCGCCCGGGGTGAGCGAGCGCACCGCCCGGGCGCCGCTGCCGCCGGGGTTCTCCGTCATCTGGACGACGGTCGCCATCGACCTCGTCGGCTTCGGCATCGTGCTGCCGATCCTGCCGCTGTACGCCGAGGACCTCGGCGCCCGGGCCACGATGGTCGGGCTGCTCGTCGCCTCGTTCTCCCTGGCGCAGATGGTGTGCGCGCCGTTGCTGGGGCGCCTGTCCGACCGCATCGGCCGCAAGCCGGTGCTGATCATCAGCCTCCTCGGCACGGCGGTCGGTTCGCTGGTGACGGGGCTCGCCGGCTCGGTCGCCGTGCTCTTCGTGGGGCGCATCATCGACGGCGCCTCGGGCGCCTCGGTGTCGGTGGCCCAGGCGGCGGCGACCGACCTGGCTGAGCCGCGCGACCGGCCGCGGGTCCTCGGGCTGCTCGGTGCCGCCTTCGGCATCGGCTTCGTCGTCGGTCCGATGATCGGCGCGCTCGCCTCGCTCGGCGGCGCCCACGTCCCCTTCTTCGTCGCCGCCGCCATCGCGCTGATCAACGCCGCCGTCGCCGTCAAGCGCCTCCCCGAGACGCACCCGGCCCACGCCGCGCGTGACGCCGCACCCGAGCCGACCCCGACCGAGGCGTCGCCGGCGCTGCCGACCTCGATGCGCCAGGCGATCGTGCGCGTCATCGTCGTGTCGTTCGTCGGCGTCGCCGCCTTCAGCGGCTTCGAGGCCACCTTCGCCCTGCTCGGCCAGGATCGCTTCGGCCTCGAGTCGGCGTCGATCGGCCTCGTGTTCGCCGGCATCGGTGTGGCGCTCGCCATCGTGCAGGGCGCGCTGGTCGGACCGGTGTCGCAACGCCTCGGTGAGACGGCGGTGCTGCGCGGCGCGCTCGTGCTCAACGTCGTCGGCCTCGGGTTGCTGGCGGTCGGCGGCGGTTGGCTCGGCCTCGTGGCGGCGCTCGGTCTGCTCGTGGTGGGCCAGGGGCTGCTGACCCCCAACCTGTCGACGGCGGTCGCCGACCGCGCCGGTGACGCGCGCGGCTCGTGGCTGGGGTGGCAGCAGTCCGCCGGCGCCGGGGCGCGGGTGGTCGGACCGCTCATGGCCGGGGCGCTGTTCGAGCACGTCGGGGTGGGCGCGCCGTACGCCCTCGCCGCCGGGTTGACGGTGGTCGCGCTCGCGCTTGTGCCGGCTTGAGGACCGCCGGTACGGTGGTTGTTACCGGGGGGTAACTTCCTCCGCCAGGCTCGTCACAGGAGAAGGCCATGTCCGAGTTCTCGCTCTCGCTCAACGAGGATCAGCTCCAGATCCAGAAGTGGGTCCACGACTTCGCCGAGGACGTCATCCGTCCGGCGGCCGAGGAGTGGGACGAGAAGGAAGAGTTCCCGTGGCCCGTCGTCGAGGAGGCCGCCAAGATCGGGCTCTACGGCTTCGAGTTCATGGCACAGGCGATGATGGGCGACCCGAGCGGGCTCACCCTGCCGGTCGCCATCGAGGAGATGTTCTGGGGTGACGCCGGCATCGGCCTGTCGATCTTCGGCTCCGGCCTCGCCGCCGCCGGCATCGCCGGCAACGGCACGCCCGAGCAGGTCATGGAGTGGGTCCCGCAGTGCTACGGCACCGCCGACGACGTCAAGCTCGGCGCCTTCTGCGTCTCCGAGCCCGACGCCGGCTCCGACGTCAGCTCGCTGCGGACCAAGGCCGTCTACGACGAGGCCAAGGACGAGTGGGTGCTCAACGGCACCAAGGCGTGGATCACCAACGGCGGCATCGCCAACATCCACGTCGTCGTGGCCTCGGTCGACCCCGAGCTCAAGGGCCGGGGCCAGGCCAGCTTCATCATCCCGCCGAACACGCCGGGCCTGTCGATGGGCCAGAAGTACAAGAAGCACGGCATCAAGGCGTCGCACACCTCCGAGGTCGTGCTCGACGACGTGCGCGTCCCCGGCAAGTGCCTGCTGGGCGGCAAGGAGAAGCTCGACGAGAAGCTGGCCCGTGCCCGCGAGGCGCTGACCAACCCCAAGCCCAAGAGCTCGGGCAAGCAGCCCGCCATGGCCACCTTCGAGGCCACCCGCCCCGCGGTGGGCGCCCAGGCCATCGGCGTGGCACGTGCCGCCTACGAGATCGCCCTGCAGTACGCCCAGGAGCGCACCGCCTTCGGCAAGCCGATCATCCAGAACCAGGCGATCGCCTTCATGCTCGCCGACATGGCCACCGAGATCGACGCCGCCCGTCTGCTGGTCCACCGGGCCGCGTGGCTCTCCAAGAACGGCACCTACGTCAACGCCGAGGGCTCGATGTCCAAGCTCAAGGCCGGCCGCGTCGCCGTGTGGGTGACCGAGCGCGCCATCCAGATCCTGGGCGGCTACGGCTACAC
>JAGQTE010000047.1 GCA_020439175.1 Acidimicrobiales bacterium
CGGTGCAGGCGCTGACGACCAGCGACGCGGCCGCGACGCCGCCGAGCAGTGTTCTGATGCGCACGTTGTGTCCCCCTCGCCGCCGGCCCGGACGCCGGTGTGACCACGCGTTCCTAGCAGCCGCGCCGTATGCATCGTGTCGCGAGTCACATTGTTTCGTGTTCGGTGTGCGTCGTACAGTGAACGTCCACGTGAGACAGCTCGCTGTCATCGAATCGTCATCGAACGTTGGTGTCCATGGACCATCGAACACTGAACGACCTGGCCGGGGAGCTGCGGAGCGTGCTCGACGAGCTCGAGCTGGAGGCCGAGGTCGAGGTGCTCGACACCATCGACGGCCGCCTCGGTGAACTGCGGGTGGACGTCGACGGGCGATCGTTGCGGACGGTCGTCGCCACCCGAGCAGATCTGCGGCCGGTCCACGCCCGGGACCTTCCGGCGCTCGGCCCCGACCGCAGCGGGTTGGTGTTCGCCGACCGCGTCGGGGGGACGAGCCGCCAGGAGCTGGTCGAGCGGGGATGGGGATGGTTCGACCGCCGCCGAGGTCGGATCCGGTTGTGGGCGCCCGGCCTGCGCCTCGACACCGACGTGGCGCCGCGCCTCGGCGTTGCGGCTCCCGCCGCTCCGGGCAACCCCTTCACGCCGGCGGGCATCGAGGTGGCGGTGTGGCTGCTGGCCCATCCCGACGACAGCGCGTCACCGCGCGCGCTGGCCCGCGCCCTCGACATCTCACCCAGTCAGGTGTCCAACCTCCTCAAGGCGCTCACGGCCCACGCCCTGCTGCGGCGCGACCGTCGGCCCCTGGTGCCCGAGCTGTTCTGGGCGTTGGCCGAGCACTGGCGACCGGTGCGCCACCCCGTGGCGGCGCTCCCGACGCCCAGTGAGCTCGCCGAGTCGCCGGAGCTGCGCGCCGACAGCTGGGTCGTCACCGACACCGTCGCCGCTGCTCGCCTCGGTGCCGGCTTCGTCGTGTCGCCCGACTACCCGCCCGACCTGTACCTGCCCGACGAGCGATCGCTGTCGTGGCTCCTCGGCCGCACGGTGCGGGCGTCCGACGATGCCTCGCGCGCCGCCACCGTCGCCGTGGCACCCGCCGCGCTCGCCTGCGACCCCCGGCTGCGGCTCACCGGGGAGCCCTGGCCGGCGGCGCACCCCGTCGTGGTGGCGCTCGACCTCGCCGTCGACGCCGGCCGCGGCCGAGAGGTGCTCGAAGCGTGGGACCCGTCACCGTTGGGGGTGACACGTGTCTGGTGACGGGTCGCCGCTGCCGACGGACGGGCTCGACGCGCTGGTGACGGCCGGTCGCCCGTTGAGCGAGCACTGGCCGCCGACGAGCCGCTACGGCGCCAACGCCGTGGTGCTGGCCAACGATCGCCACGGGGTCGTGGCACGGTCGGTCGAGGCGCTGGCGGCGCTGCCCGATGATCTGCCGCCGAGCGCACTCGTCGGCGGGCTCGCCGTGATGGTCCGGCTCTACGCCCCGCACCGGGTGACCACCGACTTCGACGAGGTCTCCCAAGGTCGCGACGAGACGATCGAACGCCTGCTGTCGCTCGGCGCCCAGCGCACGTCGAGCGGCGTGGCCCTCGTCGAGCACGGCGTGCGGCTCGACCTGCTCGACGCCGAGCTCGATCTCGCCGAGCTGGCGGCGATGGCCACCCAGCTCAGCGACCCGCTGGAGCGTCGTGGCCTGGCCCTGGCGTTGGTGTGCCGCTACGCCCTCGAGACGGCCGTGCTCACCGACATCATCGTCGTCGAGGAGGCGACGGTTGTGGCCCGGGTGGCCTTGCCCGTCGCCGTGGCGGGCGCCCTCGTGGCCATGAAGGTGCACGCCGCCCTGGCCCCGGACCGTGCGCCGGGCAAGGCGGCGTCGGACGCCTACGACGCCTGGCGTCTGGTGCGGGCCTGGGGGCCGACCGTGGTGGCCGAGGACCTGAGCCGTGCGCCGGTGCCGCTGGTCCTCGGCGTCCAGGCCGACCTCCGCCGGCTGTACGACGACGACGTCGACCGCACCGTGCGGTGGCTGGCGTCGACGTCGGTGACGGGCGTGGAGCAGCTGGTGGCGCAGGACCTCGAGCCCATCGCCGGGGTCGCCGACCTGCTCGAACCGTTCACGGTCTGGGACCAAGGCGCCGGCGTCGAGCAATAACCTTCGGCGCATGACCACCTCGACCATCGCCGTCGCGGACGCGGCGGCGCTCATCCGCGACACCGACACCCTCGGCGTCCCCCTCGGTCCCGGCCAGCCCGTCGAGCTCCTGCACGAGCTCGGCAAGCGTGAGCGCTTCGACGACCTGCAGGTCTACGGCGCACTGCTCGTCGACCTCTACGAGGTCTTCACCCGTCCGGGCGTGCGCATGGCCAGCGGCTTCTTCGGCCCGGCCGAGCGGTTCCTGCGCGACAGCGGGGCGTCGATCGAGTTCGTCCCGGCCGACTTCCGCCGGTTCACCCCCGTGCTCGAGGCCACCCGTCCGCGAGTGATGGCGACGATGGCCGCCCCGCCGGACGAGCATGGCTGGTGCAGCCTCTCCCTGCACGCCGGCGCCACGGTCGGCGAGCTGCACCGTGCCGGCGCCGATCCCGACCGGGTGCTCATCGTCGAGGTGAGCCCGGCGTTCCCGCGCACCTTCGGCCTGGAGCCCGAGTTCCCGCACCGCCTGCACCTCGACGAGATCGACGTCCTGATCGAGAGCGATCGCCTGCCGATCAACCTCGCCGACGACGAGGCGGGGGAGGTCGACCTGGCGATCGCCGGCTTCGTGCGCCCCTTCATCCACGACGGGTCGACGCTGCAGACGGGCATCGGCGCCATCCCGTCGACCATCGCCAAGGTGCTCGCCGAGTCCGACGGCGGCGACTACGGCATCCACTCCGAGATGTTCACCACCGGGCTCATGCACCTGCACAAGGCCGGGAAGGTGACCAACGCCCGCAAGGGCATCTTCGAGGGCTTCTCGGTGACCACCTTCGCCGCCGGGACGCCCGAGCTGTACGAGTGGCTCGACGGGAACGACCTCGTACGCTTCTTGCCGGTGGAGCAGGTGAACGCCCCGGAGCTGATCGCTCGGAACGAGTCGATGGTGACGATCAACGGCGCGCTGTGCGTCGACCTGTACGGGCAGGTCGTGGCCGACACCATCGCCGGCCGGCAGTTCTCCGGCATCGGCGGCCACGAGGACTTCATCGGAGGCCCCGGCCTCGACATCACCGACCGGAGTCTGATCTGCCTGCCGTCGATGGCCGGCCACGTCGGCGACCACCCGCACAGCCGCATCGTCGCCGAGCTGCCCGCCGGATCGATCGTCACGACGCCCCGCCATCAGGTCGACGCCGTCATAACCGAGTACGGCGTGGCGGACCTGTCCGGCAAGACGGTGCGCGACCGGGCGCGGGCGCTGGCGTCCGTGGCCCATCCCGATGTCCGCGACGAGCTGCTGGCCGCCGCCGAGCAGCTCGGCTGAGAGCGAGGTCCCCATGGAGCACCACGTCACCCACCGACCGCTGGACGGGCCGTACCCCGACGGCACCGAGACGGCGATCTTCGGCCTCGGCTGCTTCTGGGGCGCCGAGCGTCTCTTCTGGCAGACGCCGGGCGTCTGGGTCACCGCCGTCGGCTACGCCGGCGGTGCCACGCCGGACCCGGACTACCACCAGGTCTGCTCGGGTCGCACCGGGCACGCCGAGGTGGTGCTGGTGGTGTTCGATCCGGCACAGGTCTCCTACGACGAGCTGCTGCGGGTCTTCCTCGAGGGGCACGATCCCACGCAGGGCATGCGTCAGGGCAACGACATCGGCACCCAGTACCGGTCCTTCGTCGGCGCCATGACACCGGCGCAGCGCACCGCCGCCGAGGCGGCGCTGGCTGCCTACGCCGAGCGCCTCGCCGCCGCCGGCTACGGCGCCGTCACCACCGAGGTCGCCGACGATCCCGCCTTCTACTTCGCCGAGGACTACCACCAGCAGTACCTGTCGAAGAACCCGAACGGCTACTGCGGGCTCGGCGGCACCGGCGTGTCGTGTCCGATCGGTACCGGGGCCTGAACCGGCCGAATTCGGCCATTGTGACCACATTCACAAATCGCCGCGCTCAGCGGTGATCCGGGTGCCGACCGGCGTCTGAACGGCGCGCGTCTGTTCGGTCCGATCCGGCGATGAATGTGCTGGTCCGGGCGCGTGCGGCCGCCTGAGCTCCAAACCACACGCCTGTAACTACAAGCAGGTGGCCCATGTTGCGAACGCATGGCGAAACGCCCTCCTTCAACGGGGGCCAGGTTGCATTTGTGTGACGACGCCCCGCAGCCTTGTCCCCCGTCCGGCACGACGACCGGCCCACGACGGGCCGACCAAAGGAGGACCGACGTCATGCCTACTCCCTCTGACAGACCGAGCTCGCGCCGAGCGCGCCGCGTGGCCATCGTGGCCGGCGGCGCCATGGCCGTGACCGCCGCCGTGGCGCTCCCGGCGCTCGCCGCCACCGGCAGCACCGACGAGGCGGCACCGCCGCTGCCGGCGCTGTCGTCCGATCCGGTGCGCACGCTCTCGGCCACCGAGGCCGTGGGCGCCTGGTTCGCCGGTGCCAGCGACGAGGAGAAGGCGCAGTTCGCCCTCCTCACCGCCACCGACGCCGAGCGGGCGCAGTTCACGTACCTGACGGCGACCGACGCCGAGCGCGCCGCCTTCTCGTTCTTCGTCCTGACGCCGGAGCAGCGCGAGGACTTCGTGCGCTTCACGACGCCACCCCCGCCGCCGCCGGAGCCCGAGCCCGTCGTCACCGTGTACGCGAGCGGTGGCTCGGGTGGGTCCTACGGTGGTGGCGGCGGATACCTCGACTGCGTGCGCGGTCGGGAGTCCGGTGGCAACTACGGCGCCGTCAACGGATCGTCCGGCGCCGGTGGTGCGTACCAGTTCCTGCCCTCGACGTGGAACAACACCGCAAACTACGCCGGCCGCCCCGACCTCGTCGGCGTGCACCCGAGCCAGGCCAGCGCCGCCGACCAGGACGCCATGGCCCAGGCGCTGTACCAGTGGCAGGGCGGCGCCCCCTGGGCGGGCCCGGGCTGCTGAGCCGGGCGCTCGAGCACCGCTCGACCATCACCTCGTTGTCGGACGCCGCGGCCTTCGGGCCGCGGCGTCCGGCGCGCTTGGTAGCGTGCGACGCGACCGACGGACACCAACACAAAGGGGAACCCATGGCCTTCGAACTCCCGGCCCTTCCGTACGCGATGGACGCACTGGCGCCGCACATCTCCGCCGAGACGCTCGAGTACCACTACGGGAAGCACCACCAGACCTACGTCAACAACCTCAACAACCTCACCGAGGGCACGCCCGACGCGGACGCCTCGCTCGAGGACGTGATCATGAAGGCCGAGGGTGGGCTGTTCAACAACGCGGCGCAGGTGTGGAACCACACCTTCTACTGGAACTCGATGTCGCCCTCGGGCGGCGGCGCCCCCGACGGGGCGGTGGCCGATGCCATCGGCAGCGCCTTCGGCTCCTACGACGAGTTCCGGGCCAAGTTCACCGAGGCGGCCACCACGCAGTTCGGTTCGGGCTGGGCGTGGCTGGTCGACGCCGGCAGCGGCCTGGAGATCATGAAGACCGCCAACGCCGACCTGCCGATGAAGCACGGGGCCAAGGCGCTGCTCACGATCGACGTGTGGGAGCACGCCTACTACATCGATTTCCGCAACGCGCGCCCGAACTACATCGGGACGTTCCTCGACAGCCTCGTCAACTGGGACTTCGTCGCCCAGAACCTGGGGTCCTGACCGTCGCCGGTGGCGGGCGTCGGCTCAGCTCGGCGCCCGCCACAGGTACACCCCCGGCTCGAGGCGGCCATCCGACGCCGCCACCGTCACCGCCAGGTTGAGGCGCCCCTGGGCGTCGTAGGCGACCGCCGGCCCGAGCCCGGTCGCAACGATCCGCCGGCTCGGCGGGTCCTCCAGGCACGGCTGCCACGCCGTCGGGCTCGTGCCGACGGCCACCTTCGGCAAGCCGCAGTCGCCGCGGTCGGTCGTGTCGGGCATGAACGCCAACGCCCACGGCGCCGGCGTCGTCGCCGGCGCCGTGCTCGACGCCAGGCTCAGCCCGATCGGTCGCGCCGGCGGCCCGTCGGCACCGACGCCCGCAGGAGCACCGAACGAGGCACCGCCGTCGGTCGACGTCACGACGGCGGCGGCCGCCGTGACGTCCGAGCCGTCGGCCACGCTGCCGTCGCCGATCGCCAGGACCGGTCCGGCCGGCCCCCACACGGTCGCCAACGACGGTGGGACGTCGGCCGGTGACGTCGCCGCAGGCAGCGGCACCACCTCGTGCGCCGCGTCGGCGACGCCGTCCCACCACACGACGCGCCGTCCGGTGCCATCGACGCCGTCGACCACGGCACCGACGCCGATCCGTCCGTCGGGGGCGACGGCGACGACCGGACCGCTGCCGGCGGCCATCGTGCCCTCGGGCAGCGGCACGACGACGGGCACCCAGCCGGCGTCGGCGCTGAGGTCCTTCGTGGCGACGACGAGATCTCCCGCCTGCCAGAAGCCGACGACCGCCACCCCCTGGTGGATGGCGGCGCTCGGGGCGGAGGCCGGACGGGACGTCACCGTCTCGCTCCGCCAGCCGTCGCCGCCGTCGTCGCTGGTGCGCAGGGTGATGCCCTGCGAGCGGCCCTGCTCGTCCTGCACCTCGGTGACGACGCCGACGATCTGTCCGTCGCCCGTGGCCATCGCCACCGGCGCGGTGCCGGCAAGGGTGGGGGAGAGCCGCCCCCGCTGCAGCTCCGCCGGCGACGCCCAGGTGCCGTCGTCGCGGTTCCAGCGGGCCACCTGCAAGGCGGTCGTCCCGGTGGCGAGGTCGACGACGTGGGTGAAGGCCACGACGGCGCCCTCGGTGCCGGCGTCGTCGGTCGTCATCGCCAGGCCCGTCCAGGTGCCGTACTCCCACGACCGTCCGACCCGCACGGCGTCGGACGGGGCGGTGCTGACGAGCGAGAAGCCGGCGGGGAGGGCCGTGATCGGCACCGGCAGCTCGTCGGGCGGCACGCTCGTGGAGGTGGTGGAGCTGGTCGAGCTGGTCGAGGTGCTCGTGGCGATGGGGAGCGACGGCGCCGGCGGTGCCGAGGTCGTCGTGGTCGACGGCTCCTGCGCCTTGGTGGCGACCGGGGTCGCCGTGGCGCAGCCGACGACGGCGGTCGAGGCCACCAGCGCTGCGACGGCGAGGTGCGCGCGGGGGCGGGCGGGGCGACAGCGCATCGAGCGGAGACTACCTGGCGATCGGCGGCCGTCTGCGGCGTGACGGAGGTCACAGTCCGCCGGCGTAAGCGCGATCCGGCGCGCCGGTCAGGAGCACCGAAGCGGAGCACCCGGCTCCCGCACACGAAAGGCCCGACCGATGTTCGCTCCCGCAGATGCCACGACCGCCCTGCCCCAGCCCCAGCCCCAGCCGCAGGGCGCAGCGTTCCAGGTCGGCACGGGCTTCGATGCCACCGTCGCCATGGCGCCGCCCACCGTTGCGCC
>JAGQTE010000441.1 GCA_020439175.1 Acidimicrobiales bacterium
ACATCGGGTTGTGCATCCGTGGCGGGGTCGTCGTCGGCGACACCACCCTCAGCGAGGAGGAGTGCGCCCAGATCGGCGGGGTGAAGCAGACCGGCGGCGCCGGCTGGATGAGCCACGCCTGGGTCGTACCCGGTTGCGAGAGCCCGTGGGGCGTCTTCTCGGGCGCCAACCCGATGCTCGACAGCGCCCTCGGCAAGTCGTCGGGCACCGACGGCGGCGGCTGTGCCGGCGCCGGGGTGAACGACCGCTACGACCTGTCGCCGGGCAGCCGGAGCAACGTGCTCCCGGCGCCGGCGGAATCGACGAGCTGAGCACCGCTCGTCGTCCACGTTCCCGGGGGGGACATCAGATGGTGCGGGTGGCCTGGCCACCCGCACCGTCGCGTCCGGGGCCGCGCACGCCACACTGGGACGATGGCCGCCACGGACGACCCGACCCCCACCGAGCCGGCGACCGGGACCGGCGCGCCGCCGCGGTCGCTCCCGGCGCTGCCGCCGACGTTCGCCGACGACGTCGCCACGGTGCAGCGGGTGGCGACCCACATCCTGGCGCGTGCCCGGTTCGCAGCATCGGGCCGCTTCGGGCTGCGGGCGACCGCCGACGGCATCGCCACCCCGCAGTTCGGCGACGACGAGCAGACGCTGCGCATCGCCGGCACGACGCTGCTGCTCGAGCGCCGCACCGCCGACGGGGCGCGCACGACGCACCTGCACCTCGACGGCGCCACGCTCGCCGAGGTTGCGGCGTTCGCCGGCGTCGACCTCCACGCACCGTTCGACGTCGGCCAGGACACGCCCCCCGTCGGCGACACCGGAGCGCCGCTCACGCTGGACCCGGCCTCCGCCACGGCGTTGTGGGCGTGGTACGGGCTCGGCGCCCACGTGCTCGACACAGCGCTGGCCGACGCGCCCCGCGACGCCTCGGTCGTGCAGCTGTGGCCCGAGCACTTCGACCTCGCCGTCGACCTCGCCGTCGGCGCCACCCGGGCGAACGTCGGCGTCTCGCCCGGCGACGCCGGCCACCCGAGCCCGTACGTGTACGTCGGGCCGTGGGGCGCCGACCGACCCGGCGAGGACGCCTATTGGAACGCCCCGTTCGGCGCCGTCGCCGACTACGAGACCCTGGCGGCGACGCCCGACCCGCTGGCCGCCGCCGGCGCCTTCGTGGCCCACGGGCTGCGGCTGCTGGAGGCGGGGTGACACGCGCCTCGCTGGCCTGGTCCGGGTCGACCGCCGGCGGGCCGGAGGCCTTCAGCCGGTCCCACTCCCTCGCCATCGACGGTGTGCCGGCCACGCTCGACCTGACGGCGGACGTGACGTTCGGCGGTGATGGCGCCCACCTCGGCGCCGAGGCGCTGCTGCTCGGCGCCGTGGCGTCGTGCCAGCTCCTGTCGTTCCTCAACGTGGCGGCGCGGGCAAGGATCGAGGTGATCGCCTACGCCGACGAGGCCACAGTGGTGGTCGATCGTTCGACCCGGCCGGCGGTGATCAGCGCCATCGAGCTGCGACCGACGATCACGACGACGGTCGCCGTGCCTCGGGAACGGCTCGATCGCCTCGTCGAGCTCGCCCACCGAGACTGCACCGTCGCCAACGCGCTCGCCGTGCCCGTGCGCATCGACGCCACCGGCTGGGTGAACACCTGAAACCTTCCGTACGTGTGAACAGCGCGCGAACTCGGCCAGAATGTCGGGCCGACCCCCTTGGCTGAGCGCGATGTGGGTGGCACACTCGACGGCGGGATGAGATGACACGTCGGGGAGCAACCTCATGGTGATGACGGACAGCGCAGTCGACACCAGCCAACGACCGGTCGACGCGACCATGGCACCGACACCCACGACACCCTCCGACGCCGCTGCGTCCGAGCAACCGGCCGACCTGCTCCCCGAAGGGGCGCGGGTCGAGGTGCGCTCGACGTTGGACCAGCGGTGGTCGGGCGGCTTCGTCGTGGTGTCGGCGTCGAGTGCCGGCTACCGGCTGCAGCGCAGCTCGGACGAGGTGCTGCTGCCGAGCATCGTGCCGGTGCAGCACGTCCGGCGCGAGCGCAAGCGCAACACCTGGTGGATGTAGCCGGACGGTGATCCGGCACGGGGTGCCAGATCAGTCGTCGGCGCGCCCGGACTCGAGCTTCTCGATGAGGTCGTCGACCTCGATCGCCACCAGCGTGCGGGTCTTGAGGGTGCCGCGCGACGCCAGCTCGGTGGCGATGCGGGCCATGGTCACCTCGTCGGGTGCCTCGATGATGTTGAGGAAGTCCCACTGCCCGAGCAGGGCGTACTGGTGGACGACCCGACCGCCCATCGACTCGACCTCGGCGTTGACCTCGCGGATGCGGGCCGGCTTCTCGCGCAGGGTCGCGGAGCCGTCGGGACCGAGGATCGAGAGCATCACGAACGTGGGCATCGCGACACCCTAGCCAGCCCCGCCAGCCTGCGCGGACGGGTCGGGTCGGCCGCCGGCGGCCTCGACCCGGCCGATGGCGTCGGCCTCGTCGGCGTCAGGGCCGGTGCTGCAGAAGGCGTCGAGCAGCTCGGCGGCCACCGTGGCGGAGGTGAGCCGCAACCCGACGGCGAGCACGTTGGCGTCGTTCCAGCGCCGTGCCCCGCGCGCCGTCTCGGCGTCGGTGCACAACGCGGCCCGCACGCCGGGCACCTTGTTGGCGGCGATCGACACGCCGGTGCCGGTCCAACAGCACACGACGCCGCAGTCCACGTCGCCGGCGGCGACGGCGCGCCCCACCGCGTGCCCGACCTCGGGCCAGGGGTGGTCGGCGGCGACCAGCACCACCTCGTGGCCGGCGGCGGTCAGGTGGGCCTGCATGGCGTCGGTGAGCGCCGTCGTCTCGTCGGTGCCGAACGCAACACGCACGGTGGTGCAGCGTAGCCGTGCGCCATCGCGGCCATGCCGGCGTGGCAGGCTGTCCGCCGTGGCTGGGCCGGTCGTCACCGACGACGCCGAAGGACACCCACCGGCAGGGGGTGAACCGCAACCGCCGAGGGACGCGCCCTCGGGCGACGCCACCTACCCGGCGCAGCGCCAGCGCCTCGCCTACCAGCCCGGCTTCGACGGCATCCGCGGCGTGGGCCTGACCTTCGTGATGCTCAGCCACTTCGGGGTGCCGTGGGCCAAGGGCGGGTTCTTCTGGGTCTCGACGTTCTTCACGCTGTCGGGCTTCTTGATCATGTCGCTGCTGATCAAGGAGCAGGAGGGCAACGGCCGCGTCAGCCTCTCGGCCTTCTGGTCGCGCCGGTTCCGCCGGCTCATGCCCGGCGCCGTCATCACCCTGTTGGGCGTCGTCGTGTTCGGCGCCGTGCTCGCCGACCCCAGCCAGCTGGCGACGCTGCGCACCGACGGCATCGCGGCGCTGTTCTACGTGGCGAACTGGGCCTTCATCATCGGCGACCGCAACTACGCCGACCTGTTCGCCTCGCCGTCACCGGTCCAGCACTTCTGGACGCTCAGCATCGAGGAGCAGTTCTACATCGTGTTCCCGCTGCTGCTCATCGGGCTGCTCGTGTGGGGCAAGCGCAACTGGCGCGTCGTCGCCTGGGCGCTCGGCGGCGTCACGCTCGTCGCTGCCGTGTGGGGCGTCTGGCTCTACGCCCAGGGCGCCTCGGTCGACCGGATCTACTTCGGCACCGACACCCGGCTGCCCGAGCTGACGGCCGGGGTGCTGCTCGCCGTCGTCGTGCACCTGTGGAAGCCCGGTGACCGGCCGGGCACGGTGCGAGTGCTGCAGTGGCTCGGCGCGCCGGCGCTGGCGCTGATCCTCGTCATGACCGTCACGGTCGAGCGCACCGACTCGTGGCTGTATCGGGGCGGTCTGCCGGCCTACGGGCTGCTGAGCTGTGTGCTGATCGTGTCCATCTCGGTGCCGGGCGGGTGGGCACGGCGGCTGCTGTCGTTCCGGGCGCTGCGCGAGATCGGCATGCTCAGCTACGGCGGCTACCTGTTCCACTGGCCCCTGTTCTTGACCTTCACCCCCGAGCGCATGGAGCGCTTCGGGGTGCCGCTGTCGGGCTGGTCGCTGTTCGCCTTCCTGTTCGCGCTGACGATGGGTCTGGCCTACGTGTCGAACCGGTTCTTCGAGCACCCCATCCGCATCGGGGAGCGCCTCACCGGGCGCACGCCGTGGATCGTGGCGCCGGCGTCGTTCGCGCTGGTGGTCGTCGGCTTCATGTTGGTGACGCTCAACCCGCCGCCGCCGGAGGTCAACCTGGGCAGCGACGGCTCGGGTTCGGAGTGGCGGCCGATGCCCGCCGCCGAGGAGGGCAAGCCGCGCATCCTGATCGTCGGCGACTCGCAGGCGTACGTGCTCGGCCTCGGCATCGAACGGTGGGATGACCGCACCGGCGAGGCCGTCGTGTGGTCGAACGCCCTGGCCGGCTGCGGCATCGTGCGCGGCGGCGAGGTGAACTTCCCGGTCGACACCACGTCGTGCGAGGACTGGGACCGGCGCTGGAGCGAGGCGGTGGCGGCGTTCGACCCCGACGTCGTCGTCGTCATGAGCGGCGGCTGGGACTGGATCGAGCGCAAGCTCCCCGAGTGGGACGACTTCAAGTTCTATGGCGACCCTGTCTTCGACCAGTACCTGGTGGATGAGTACGTCGAGGCGGTCGACGTGTTGTCTGCGAACGGGGCACGGATCGCCTGGTTCGACAACGCCTGCTACGAGCTCCAGGACTTCGGTGAGGACCCGACCCACATGAACGAGGACCTCATCCCGGCGCTGCAGGCCCAGCGGCCCGACGTCGTCGACATCATCGAGTTCCACGACCTCGTCTGCCCGAACGGCACGTTCACCAAACAGCTCTTCGGGCTGGAGGATGCCCGGCCGGACGGCACGCACCTGTCCGACCCGGCGTCGGACATCGTCGCCGACTGGCTCGGCCCCCAGCTGCTCGAGCTGGCCGCCCAGGGTCGCGTCGCCCGCTGAGCGCCGACGCCGGAGGACCTCCGCCGGGCCTCAGGCAGCCGGGTGGGTGATGAAGATCCCCATGCCGGTGCCCGAGCTCCCACCGGGATACGGACTGGCGTCGGAGACCAACGCCCAGCCGTTCGGTGCTGGGATCGACGACGGCGTGACCTCGGTGACCCGGCACAGACGATCGGGCAAGCCGGCCGGGTCTCCGAGGATCGCTGCGTTCCAGATCGACGCGAAGCCTGTAGGTAGCGGGACCGACACCGTGAAGGGTGCTGCCGTCGGGA
>JAGQTE010000442.1 GCA_020439175.1 Acidimicrobiales bacterium
CCAACGCCTCGACACCGAACAGCGCGCCCGAGTCGAGCAGCACCTCGGGCTGATAGCGCAGCACCAGCTCGTCGCGGCGCACCGCGCCGCGCAGCTCGTGCTCGATCTGCCCTCGCACCGCCGCCTCACGCCGCAGCTCGTCGTCGCAGAGCACGATCTGATGCCGGCCGGCCTCCTTGCCCCGCAGCAACGCCGCATCGGCGTCGCGCAGCAACTCCTCGGCCGTGCGCGGCGTGTCGACGGTCGTGGCGACGCCGACGGTCGCCGTCACCACCAGATCGACGTCCTCGAGGAAGAGCGGATCGGCGACGGCCGCCTCCACCCGGCCGGCGACCTCGAGCACCTCCGCCGTGTCGTGCACCGCCTCCAGGCAGATGACGTACTCGTCGCCGCCGAGGCGCGCCACGACGTCGGAGGTGCGCACGGCGGCGACGATGCGGGCCGCCACGTGCACCAGCACCTGATCGCCGGTCACGTGCCCGAAGGCGTCGTTGACGGCGCCGAAGTCGTCGAGGTCGACCACCAGCACCGCCACGTGACCGTCGGTGCGCTCGGCCAGCTCGAGGGCCCGGTCGAGGCGCGCCGCCAGCCAGCGTCGGTTGCCCAGATGCGTCAGCGGATCGTGCGTCACCCCGTGCCGGAGTCGATGCTCGAGCGCCGTGCGCGCGGCCAGCTCGCGCTCGCCGCGCTGCACGAGCAGGGCCAGGCGCGCCACGATCAGCACCGCCAGGACGAGCGCCAGCAGGCCGACGAACCACCGATCGGTGGCGTCGAGCTGCACGGACACGATCACGACCGGCGGCAGGCACGCCGCCACCGTCAACAGGACCAGACGCGTCGGGTGCGGCCGACGTGGCGCGGCGCGCTCCGGGATCGACAGCGCCGCCATCGACGGGTGCAGCGCGGCCGCCGCCACGGCGACGAACACCGCCAGGGTCGAGAGCACGACGATGTCGAGGCCGGGCGTGCGGTGCCCGGCGATCCCGACCATGAGGAACACCAGGTCGCTCAGGAACGAGACCACGAGCCCCGCCAGGATGAGCCGGTACGCCACGTTGCGCGCCACGGCGTCGACCGAGGCGATCGACCCGACGATGACGAGCAGGACCAGGTCACCGCCGATCAGCCCGATGCTCTCCAGCACGTGGGCGCGGGGCGCGTTCGACGCCACCGTCGGCGACAGCACCACGAGCCACACCACGATGGCGGCAGCGGCGGCGACGATGCCCCCGTCGAGCACGGCGTCCAGATCGCGCCCGGGCCGCTTCCCGGCGCTGAGCTGCGCCGCCGCCGCGATGAGCACGCCGTACGCCACGGCGATGGCGACATCGCTCCATGGGTGGCCGCCCACCTCGGGCTCGACGACCATCCACGCCACGCTGACGCCGGCGAGCACGATGCCGGCGGCGGCCAGCACCCACGGCGTCCGACGCACCGGCCGCCAGCGGGCGACGCCGGCGAGGATGGCGGCAGCGCTGAGCAGGCTCATCGTCAGCGCTCCCGCGGCGCGCCACCACGGCGCCGACACCATCGCCGACGCCGCGAGCACGACCACCAGCGCCACGAGCACCACCACCGATGCCGCGTCAGCACCCGCCCATCGGGCAGACCCTGCTCCTCTGCGGTGCGCCCCACGACGTCTCACCGGCAACTCCACACGTGCGACTCGGTGCGTGCATCGGCACAATGCTTCTACAACCGTAGGGGAACAGGCCGAAAGTCCCAGCTGGTCCCGGGCCCCTGCGGGGTCACCTCACCACAGCGACAGCGTGCCGCGCAGCACGCTCAACGGCGGACGAACGGCGCCGCCAGCTGCGCCGTCCACGCCTGGGGGTAATCCGGGTCGCCCCCCACGCCGATCTCGGCGTCGAACGGCCGCTCGGCGGGCAGCCACGCCGTGCCCATCAGGCGGTCCCACGTCGCCACGACGGCGCCGTAGTTGGTGTTGCCCTCGGCGACCACGGTCGAGTGGTGCCACCGGTGGCGCTCGGGGGTGGCGAGCACGGCGTTGAGGGGACCGGAGTCGACATCGACGTTGCCGTGCTGGATCTGGCCGTAGATGCCGCGCACGACGTTGTGCGCCAGCACCGTGTCGGGGTCGGCCCCCAGCAGCGCCAGCAGGATCGCCTCGGCCGTCCCCTCCAACGCCAGCTCGATGGGGTGGAACCGCGTGGCGTTGAGCCAGTACAGGCGCGGCGCCGAGTGGTGCACGGCGTGGACGCGCCACAGCGGCCCCCACTCGTGGGCCAGCCGATGCACGAGCGAGTGGTACAGGTCGACGGCGTGGATGGTGACGATCACCCGGACCGGCAACGGCAACCGCGCCAGCGGACCGCCGCCCCGACCGCGTCGCGCCCCGGCGATGACGTTGCGCACCGGCAGGCTAAGCAGCGCACCACCGACCCGGGCCGCCACGGCGCTGGACGCCACATCGAGCGCGTCCGTGGTCACGTCGCCGTGGCTCCGGTTCCACTGCTGCTTGAACGGCCGAAGCCGCTCGGCGGCGATGATCGTCGTCCAGCCGACGCCGATCAGCCCGCCCATGGTGGCGAGCTCGGCCACCGGCTCGGGTAGCCGCCGGGCCAGGCGACGCTTGATGACCGGCGCCGCCAGCGCCGCCACGGCCGTGCCGCCGTACAGCACCGCCGCCAATCGCCGACGCGCACGCCCCTGTGGCGCTGACCCCCGATCGGGCGCGTCGCTCACCACACCATCCGTGGCGCTCAGGCGGCCTGACCGTGGAGGCGCTGCTGGCGCTCCTTGTAGGCGTCGGGGTACCAGCCCGTGAACTTCATGGCCACGACGAGCGCCACGATGGTGACGCCCCAGTTGGCCCACGACTCGATCGACTTCTGGGTCTGGGGGTCGGTCACGATGTCGCCGCTCTGCAGCAGCGCCACCACGATCGCCCCGACGAACATGGCGGCGACCGCGGCGATCCACACCCAGGTGATCATCGTGTTGATGTGGCGGAACGCCGGCGTGTCCCACACCTCGGGCGGCGCCGACTCCTTGGCGTACTCCATCGTGAACGGCCGCCCGACCGCAACGCTCGCCACCATGATCAACAGGAGGAAGCCGTTGAGGATGGGCGACAGCCACGTGTCCATCCACGACGCGTCCGTCACCACCCCGACGATCGTCACGCCGGCCATGACGACGAGGGTGCCGACGTTGAGGAGCTTCGTGGACCGTCCCTCGTAGCGGTCGAACACCAACAGCCCGGCGGCGAGCGCTGTCGCCAC
>JAGQTE010000443.1 GCA_020439175.1 Acidimicrobiales bacterium
CACGGTCGACCTCGCCGCCGGGTTGACCCGGCTCAACGGCATGGTGCGCCGCCGCGGCCTGCTGGTGATCATCTCCGACTTCCTCGGCGACGCGTCGTGGGAGCGCCCGCTGCGGGCCCTGTCGTCGAGGCACGAGACGCTGGCGGTCGAGGTGGTCGACCCCCGCGAGCTCGAGCTCCCCGACGTCGGGCTCATCGAGCTGCAAGACCCCGAGACCGGGCACGTGCTCGAGGTCGCCACCGGCGACAAGGCCGTCCGGGCCCGCTTCGCCGATGCCGCCGCCGCCCAGCGCGAGCAGGTGGCGCGCAGCATCCGCAGCGCCGGCGCCGACCACCTGGTCCTGCGCACCGACGGTGACTGGCTGCGCGACCTCGTCCGCTTCGTATCCCTGCGCCGCGAGCGCATCGAGTCCCTTGCGAGGGCCCGCACATGACCTTCCTCTCCCCCGAACGCCTCTGGCTCCTCGTCGCCGTGGTGGCGCTCGCTGCCGCGTACGTGGTGCTCCAGGGCCGCCGCAAGCAGTACACGATGCGGTTCACCAACCTGGACCTGCTCGGCGCTGTGGCACCGAAGCGCCCCGGTTGGCGGCGGCACGTGCCGGCGCTGTTCTTCGTGCTGGCGATCGCCTCGCTCGTCGTCGGGTTCGCCAAGCCCGTCGCCGAGCAGCAGGTGCCGCGCGAGCGGGCGACCGTCGTCATGGCCATCGACGTGTCGCTGTCGATGATGGCCGATGACGTCGACCCGTCGCGGATCGACGCCGCCAAGGCGGCGGCCACATCGTTCATCGACATCGTCCCGCCGCAGCTCAACGTGGCGCTGGTCGCCTTCAACGGCTCGGCGACCGTCAAGGTCCCGCCCACGACCGACCGCACCCGGTTGCGCGACGCCATCGCCAACCTCGAGCTCGGCGAGCGCACCGCCATCGGCGAGGCCATCTTCGCCAGCCTCGACGCCGTCAAGGCCGTCCCGGCCCAGGCCGAGGGCACCGCACCGGCGCACATCGTGGTCATGTCCGACGGCGACACGACGATCGGCCGCCCCAACAGCGTGGCCGCCAAGAAGGCCAAGGAGCTCGGCATCCCCGTCTCGACCATCGCCTTCGGCACCGATGCCGGCGAGATCGTCGACCCGTCGTCGGGCGAGGTGACGTCGGTCGCCGTCGACCGCGACGCCCTGTCGGGCATCGCCGAGGACACCGGCGGCAGCTTCTTCGAGGCCGCCAGCGAGGGCGAGCTGTCAGAGGTCTACGCCAACATCGGCACCCAGGTCGGCTACACGACCGAGCAGACCGAGGTCTCGACCGTGTTCATCGGCGGTGCCTTGGCGCTGCTGTCGCTGACCAGCGTGCTCAGCCTGGTCTGGTTCAGCCGGCTGCCCTGACGCCCAGGTCAGGGCACGGCGTCAGGAGCCGACGACGGCGTCGGCCCGCTCGGAGACGACCTTGGAGCTGCCGCCCGGCTGCATCGAGACGCCGTAGAGGCAGTCGGCCGCCTCCATCGTGCGCTTCTGGTGGCTCACGATCACGAGCTGGGCGTCCTGGCGGAACTCCTCGACGAGCCCCAGGAACCGGTGCAGGTTCATGTCGTCGAGGGCGGCCTCGACCTCGTCCATGACGTAGAACGGCGACGGCCGGCTGCGGAACACGGCGAACAGGTAGGCCAGCGCCGTCAGCGACCGCTCGCCACCCGAGAGCAGCGAGAGCTTCTTCACGTTCTTGCCCGACGGCTTGGCCTCGACCTCGATGCCCGTCTCGAGCAGGTTGTCGGGGTCGGTCAGCTTCAGCCCGCCCTGACCACCGGGGAACAGCGTCTGGAAGAGGTGCTCGAAGTTGGCCGCCACGTCGGCGAACGCCGCGGCGAACACGGTGACGATCTCCTCGTCGATCGCCTTGATGATCTTGTGCAGCTCGCGGCGCGAGGCCTTGACGTCGTCGAGCTGGCCTTGGAGGAACTCGTGGCGCTGCTGGAGCTCGTCGTACTCCTGGAGCGCCAGCGGGTTGATCGGCCCCATGATCCGCAGCTCGCGCTCGAGGTCGCGCACACGAGCCGCTGGTGACACGCCGTCGGCCAGCTCGGGCCGGGGGGCCTCCATCGCTGCGGCGGGCTCGACGTCGAGCTCACGCCGCACCATCTCGGTCGTCGTCTCGATGCGCAGGGTCAGCTCGGCGTCCTCGACCTCGGTGCGCTGCATGCGTTCGCGCAGCTCGGTGAGCTCGCGCTCGCGCGCCGCTCGCTCGCGCCGCAGCTCGTCGAGGGCGACCGTCACGGCCCGCACCTCCTCGGACTGCTTGCGCCGGCGCTCGCGCAGGTCGCCCAGGTGCAGCTCGACCTCGGCGAGGCGATCGGCGACGTGGGCGGAGAGCCGCTCGGTGGCGACGAGCCGGGCCTCGAGCGCCACCCGTCGCTCGGCGAACTCCTGGCGCTGCGTGGCGTGATGTGTCAGGCGCCGGTCGATCTCCGCCGTGCGCTTCTCCAGGAACTGGCGGCGCTCGTCGACGGCGGCCTGGCGCATCCCCAGGTCCGTTCGAGTGGCGCCCACCTCGGCGGCGCGCTCCTCGAGCAGGGTGCGGGCGTCGCCCATCTGCTGGCCGCGCTCGACGCGGGCGTGCTCGTCGGCCTCCAGCGCCGGGAGCTGTGCCTCGAGCTCGGCGATGCGCTCGCGCTCCCGCTCGACGCGCTCGGTCAGATCGGCCAGGTGCGCCGCCAGCGCCTCGCGCTCGGTCTGGGCGTCGCGCCGGTCGGTCTCGACCCGTTGCAGACCGTCGCCTGCCGCCGCCAACCGGCCGTCGTTGTCGTCGAGGCGGCGCGACAGCTCCTGCTCGGCGCGCCGGCTCTCCTCGAGCGAACGACTCGCCTCGTCGAGACGACGGCGGGCCACCTCGGCGGCGGCAGCGGCGTCCGTCGCCCGATGCCGCGCC
>JAGQTE010000048.1 GCA_020439175.1 Acidimicrobiales bacterium
CGCATCGAGCTCGGACGCCATCGCCGTGATCGTCGCCGCCGAGATGTTGGCGACCACCACGTCGAACGGTCCCCGACCGACCGGCACGTCGGACGACTCGATCACGTCCAGCCGATCGCCGACCCCGTTGCGACCGCCGTTGCGGTGCGCCGTCGCCACGGCCAGCGGTTCGACGTCGGTCGCCACCACCGCCGCCGCGCCGAACCGCAACGCCGCCACCGCCAGCACGCCCGAGCCGGTGCCGACGTCGAGCACCCGCATGCCCGGCCGCACCAGCGTCGCCAACGCGTCCAGCGCCAGGCGCGTCGTCGGGTGATCCCCGACGCCGAACACGCGCTGCGCGTCGAGCTCGAGCTCGATCGTCCCGGCGGCGCCGCCGAGGTCGACCGAATCGACGCGCACCTCGACCGGCAGGTCCAGCTCCGGCAGCGCCACGACGGCGACGTCGTCGCCCAGCACGGCTCGCGCCACGCCCAGCACGTCGTCCAGCCGCGACGGCGGGATGAACACGGCGAGCGGTCCGTCGTCGACGGGCTCGTGCACGCCGAGCACGTCGGGCACCTCGACCCACAGTCGACCCGCCAGCGCGTCGACCAGCGCGGCGGGCACCGTCAGCTCGACGCGGGTGACCGGGCCGTCGCTCACCGGGTCCAGCCCGCCACCGACGGCGGCACCTCGATGCCGACCCGCAGGTCCGCCGACGGTTCCGGCGCACCGACGGCCGTGCCGAGCGGGACGACGCCCGCCCAGGCGTCGAGCGCCAGATCGTCGGGTTCGTCGACCGGTCCGCCGGTGCGGACCTTGGCCGAGGCCTCGTCGATGGGCAGGGCCAGCACCAACGTGCCCGCCAACTCCTTGGCGGTCGACGGGCGCACCTCGCCCGAGCGCCCGGGCAGGACATGGTCGACGAAGGCGTCGAGCGCCCGCGCCTTCTCGTCGGGATCTCGCACCTCGGTCGCCTCACCGAACAGCACCACCGACCGGTAGTTGAGCGAGTGGTGAAAGGTGGACCGTGCCACGACCAGCCCGTCGACCAGCGTCACCGTGACGCAGACCGGCTCGCCTCGCTTGGCACCGCGCAGCCACCGCGCCGCCGGCGAGCCGTGCAGGTACAGCACATCGTCACGCCGGCCGTAGGCGGTGGGGATCACGACGGGGCCGTGGTCCGTTCTGATGCCGACATGGCAGACGAAGCCCGCGTCCAAGATGGCGTGCACGGTGGCGGCGTCGTAGCGGCCACGTTCGCCCAGGCGACGCACCGTCGCCCGCTCCGACGGGGGCCCGGCGATGCCGTCGGCAGCACCGGACACCGCGGCGTCGCCATCACTGGTCGGGTCGGAGGGTGCGGGTGCGGTCGTCGGATCAGCCATCGGCAGATGATGGCTCGGCGAACACGGCGATGCGGTCGCCTTTTGCGTTCATGGCCCGCACGAACGCCTCTTCGTCGTCGGTCAGCGGGTCGCTGATCGCCACCCCCGCCTGGGCATCCTCGAACGCCTGGGCGATGCGCGCCTGCAGCGGCGCCAGCTGCTCGCGCTCCTCGGCCGTGAGCGGGTCGTACAGCGCCAGCGGCTCCTCACCGTTCGCCAGCCGGGCGTCGATCCCCTCTCCGGTGACGATCACCACCGTGGCGCCGGGCGTGCGTCCCTGCTGGGTGCGGCGGCCGCCGAACTCGAGCGCCCGAGCGTCGGGCACCCACACCTCCAGGCCGCGCTCCTCGAGTGCGGCGACGAGGCCCGAGTGATACTCGCCGAACGTCGATCCTTCGAAGCCGACGAGCACCGGGCCGCGATCGGCGACTGCGTCGAGCGTCGGACCGAGGACGGCCAGGATGGCATCGGCCTTCACCGCATCGGGCAGATCGACGCGCGCCACGGCGAGACCCATCGCCAGCGACGACACGATCGCCGCCGCACCGAGCACACCGACGAGGAGCCGCCGACGCGGGCCGTCGGGCGGCGGGCCACACCCGCCTACGGCGAAGGTGACGTACAGGGTCCACCCAGCCGTCAACCAGATCAGGGCCGCCAGCACCCACTGCCAGCGCAGCAGGTAGTGGTACGTGGGGCCGGCGATGCGCGACACCGCGACCAGGCTCACGAGCACAGTGCCCCACACCACGGCCTGACCGGCCAGCGCCTCGGGCAACAGGAAGTGATGCTGGCCGGTCTCGCGCCGGCGCAGCCGGGCGATCCCCAACCCCGCCGCCGCGGCCGAAGCCCCTAACGGCACCAGCAGGTACCAGACCGGCGCCGGGTACAGCTCGCCGAGGAACGGATCGATGTCGTCGACGCCGGTGAGCCAGCCCGACGCCATCCCCGTGCCGCGGGCGACCTGGCCGACGGCCTTGCCCAGCCCCGCCGGCTCCTCCGTCGGGTTCCGGAAGGACTGCACGATCTGCTCGAGGTTCCCCGGCTCGTCGGCCAGCTCGCCTGCCAGCGGCCAGAACCACGCCGCACCGACGACCACAAGCGCCACGACGGCCGGCCACCGCCAGCCGGCGTCGGTCCCCATCCAGCGCACGGGGTCGCGGCGCCGTCGGCGCGCCCAGTACACCGCCGCCCCGACGGCGACGAGGCTCAGCGCGCCCGCCATCGGGGCGTAGCCGAGGTGCACCTGCACCAGCCACGATGCGGCGCCGAGCGTGACCGGCAGCGCCCAGCGCTCGCCGCACACGACCGACCACGCCGCCACGATCAGCAGGGCGAAGGGCAGCAGCGAGATCCACGGGTTCCAGGGATCGACGATCTCGGCGGCGAGCGACCGCGCCAGCAGCGCCAGCACCGCCGTCCCGGCCAGCCCGAGGACATCGCCGCCGCGCCGCCACAGCAGCCAGGCCGCGCCGGCCAACGACACGGACGCCACCAGCGCCGCACCGATGGGCAGGCCCTCCGGGCCGAGCAGGCGGTACGCCGGAGCCAAGGTGACGAACAGCGCCGGACCGGGGTGGTGGAACCCGAAGCGGCTGTACACGCCGAAGGTCGGGGTGTGGCGCCCGACGTCCCGGGTCGCCAGGGCGATCAGGGCGTCGTCCGACGTCGGGATCCAGTCGTCGCCCGCCACGGCGATCGCAGCGCCCACGATCGGCGCCGACGCCAGCACGGCGATCGCGATGACCATCAGCACCCGGGGCCGCACCGGGCGGAGTCTACGGCCGGGGCGTCATGCGTCCGGCGAGGGGTGCGATACTGCCGCGATGCACACGCACCCCGCCGTTCGACGCCGCGCCGCCATCGGCCTCGCTGCGGTGGCGGTGCTCGGTCCGCTCGCCGTGGCGGCCTGCGCCCCCAACGACGGCCCCGGCGCCGAGGACACCAGCCCCGACAGCGACGCCGTCGACCACGGCGGCGGCGGCTCGGGCGGCGGCGTCACCGGCACCGTCTCGCCGCAGGGGACCGCCATCGCCAGCTCGACGACGGCGCGCGCCACGCCGCCGGCGCCAGACGCCGTCCGCTCGGTCGACTTCACCTCGTTCGCCTTCCCGCCCGACTCGTGCGGCGACATGTTCCACGAGACGCCGGTCGAGGGCTTCGAGATGGACGGGGGTCAGGTGCAGGGTGGCCACGACGACGAGACGTTCGCCGTGTACCTGCGTCCCGACATCACCTACGGCGACGTCGACGGCGACGGCGTCGAGGAGGCGCTCGTCATCCTCGACTGCACCCCCGGCAACCGGCCGTACGGGTTCGCCTCGGTGTGGACCCCCGACGGCGACGGCGGCGCCGAGCGGCTCGTGCAGGTGGCCACAAACATCGGCACCGACACGGGCCGCGGCGACCACTGGCTCGAGGAGGCGGCGCTGACGCCCGACGGCTCGATCAACGTCACCTGGCAGGTGTTCGGCGAGGGCGACGCCGCCTGCTGTCCCGCCGAGCAGGCCCAGGTGACCCTGGTGTGGCGCGACGGCGCCCTCGTCCCGGCGGCGCCCGCCGTCTACGCCGAGGCGCCCAAGCCGGGCTGAGGCTCGCGGTCCGGTCCGGCGGCTCAGCAGTCGTCGACGGCGCCGGCGACCACATCGACGAACAGCGCCGCACCGGCGTCGTTCGGATGCACGTCGTCGGCGATGACGTTGGCCGGGCCGGCGGCCAGCACGGCCTGCTCCCAGTCGGCGACCTGGATGCGCACCCCGTCGACCGTCGCGCCGTCGAGCGCCCGGATCTCCGCGTTGTAGGCGTCGACCTCCGGGTTGTCGACGAGCTGCGCGTGCAGGTCACCGAACACCGTCATGTACACGACGCACTCCAACGACGTGCCGTAGTTCCGGGTGGCCTGGCCCTGATCGGCACGGGCGTTGGCCGCGCCCTGCCCCTGCGCCAGGTCGTTGGTGGCCAGCAGGAACAGCGCAACGGTCGGGTCGATCTCGTCGTAGAGCAGGGTCTGCGCCAAGTGCTCGTCGGCGCGGGCGTTGACGCGGGCATCGACCTTCATGCGATGGTCCGGCCCGAACACGGCCATCAGCTCGGCGTAAGAGTGGTAGGTGATCGAGTCGGCGTTCACCACGAGCACCGGGTCGGACGGATCGGTGGAGCCCACCCACGCCGAGGCGTTGGTGCCGGTGCACGACGCGGCCAGACCGATCACCACCACCGAGCCGATCAGGCCCAGCACCCGACGTCGCGCCCCACCGCGGGAAAGTCGCACCGCCGATCACCGTAGCGCCGGGCCTGCATCCGCCGCCGTCGAAACGCGACGTCCGCCGACCGCAGCCCGTCAGCCGACCGGCGTCACCCGCTCGACGGCCGCGGCGGTACCGTCGGCCACCGCGTCGCCGTAGAAGCGGCGGACCAGCTCGACCGCCATGTCGATGCCGCTGGACACGCCGCCGCACGTCAGCAGGGTGCCGTCGGCGACGACCCGGTCGGGGACGATCTCAACGGGCTCGCCCCGGTCGGCCATGAACCGCGCCAGGTCGTCGCGATAGGCCCAGTGGGTGTTGACCCGCTTGCCGGCGACCAGCCCCGCCCCGGCGAGCACGAACGTGCCGGTGCACACGCTCGCCACCACCTGCGCCGTCTCGGCCTGGCGACGGATGAACTCGAGCGTCGGCTCGTGGTGGTTCTGGTAGTGCCGGCCGGCGGCGGAGTCGTAGGGGTCGACCTCGGCGCGGTGCGTCCCCGACCCGCCGGCGACGATCACGGCGTCGAGCGGCGGGCACTCGGCGTACGACGTGGTCGCCGTCAGCACCACGCCGTTGGCCGACGTCACGGTGCCGCCGTCCTCCGACACGAAGTGCACCACGGGCGCCACGACGGCCGCCGCCTCCTCCGGCGGGAGGAAGAACCGCACCGGGTTGACGGCGAAGATCACGTTGGCCGGGCCGATGGCGTCGAGCTCGTCGCAACCGTCGAAGATCACCATGCCGATCGTCGGCGCCGTCGGGAGCGCGCCGGGCGCAGTCGCAGTCGGGGTGCTGGTCATCGGTGCTCCTGGGGGGTCGGGCCGACGAAGCGTCGGCGGTAATCGCTCGGGGTCACGCCGAGCTGGCGGACGAAGGCGCGCTGGAAGGTGTCGGGGTTGGCGTAGCCGCAGCGGCGCGCCACCTCGGCGACAGTGAGGCCGGTCGTCTCGAGCAGGCGCCGGGCCGTCTCGACCCGCACGCGCTCGACGTAGTCGGCGGGGGTGGCGCCGACCTCACGGGCGAACACCCGCGTGAAGTTGCGCTCGCTCATGCCGGCGCGTGCCGCCAGGGCTGCGACGGTCAGGTCGGCGTCGGGGTGGTCGACGATCCACGCCTGCAGGTCCGCCAGCTCGTCACGCTCGGCCAGCTGGGCGTCGAGCTGGGCCGAGAACTGCGACTGCCCGCCCGGTCGCCGCAGGAACACGACCAGCCACCGCGCCACCTGCAGAGCGACCTCGCGCCCGCAGTCCTCCTCCACCAGCGCCAGGGCCAGGTCGATGCCGGCGGTGATCCCTGCCGATGTCGCCACGGAGCCGTCGCGCACGAAGATCGGATCGGGTTCGACGATCACCTTCGGGAAGTACTGCTCGAGGGTGTGGCACTCCGACCAATGGGTCGTGGCGCGCTTGCCGTCGAGCAGACCGGCGGCGGCGAGCAGGAACGCACCGGAGCACACCGACACCACCCGGCGGCACCGTGGCGCCACGGCCACGATCCACGACCGCAGCGTCGCGTCGACGACCGCCGCCTCGGTGCCCTCACCCCCGGCGACGACCAGGGTGTCGATGTCGCGGTTCCGGCGGCTCGACGGCCGACCGAGGCGCCGGTCGGGCACGATGGCCAACCCGCCCGACGTGCGCAGCGGCTCGGTCGTGGCGGCCGCCACCTCGATGGCGTAGGGCGGGGAACCCTCGGCGAAGCGGTTCGCCACGGCGAAGACCTCGAGTGGTCCGACCACGTCGAGGACCTGGACGTCGGGGTAGGCGACGATGACGACACGTCGCGGACCATCGGGTGCGACGACGGGGGCTGCGGCCATGGCTCCATCATGTGGGCAGGACCGGATGGCGGCAACGACAAACTTCCGATGATTCCCGCCATCAGGAGCCGCTCACACCGCCCGCCCGGTACGACGCCGCCGTGGCGGCCGGTAACGTCGTCGCCATCGGCGGAGCGATGCCGCCACGGCGAACGGCAGCAGGAGGTGCGGGATGCGACGGCGCATGGTCGTGTTGGGATCCATTGCGGCGCTGGTGGTGACGCTCAGCGCCTGCGGCGGCGGAAGCACCGAGGCCACCGTGTCCTCGTCCGCGCCGGCCGGCGGCGGGTCGACCGCCGACACCGAAGCACCCTCGACCAGGCCGGCCGCCTACACCTGCGAGGACGTCACCGACGACACGCAGGCGCTCAACGCCCGGTTGGAGCTGGCGCTCGACACCGACAAGGTGACGGCCGAGACCGAAGGGTTCGCCGACGCCGCACCCACGCTCGTCGCCGAGCTCATCGCCGACTGCGGACGCGCCTGGGCGCTCGAGGTGGCCGGCAACCAGCCCGCCGGGACGGCGACGGCCCTCAAGGCCATCATCGACGGCTCGGCTCCGACCACCACCGCCGCACCGACGACCACGGCCGCACCGGCACCCGCACCGTCGCCGGCACCTTCGCCGGCGCCGGCACCGTCTCCCGACGCCGACTATGGCCCGACGTGGTTCTCCTCGCCGTCGACCAACATCGCCTGCGAGATCGCCACCGGCTACGCCCGCTGCGACATCGGTGAGCGCTACTGGGACCCGCCGCCCGCGCCCGCCGACTGCTACGCCGACTGGGGTCCCGCGCTGTCGGTCGGCCCCGGCGGATCGGACTTCGTCTGCGTCGGCGACACGCTGCTCGGCGCCTTCGACACGCTCCCCTATGGCAGCTCGGCCCAGCACGGCTCGATCCGCTGCGACAGCGAGACCAGGGGCATGACCTGCACCGACCTGTCGACCGGCCACGGCTTCTTCGTCGCCCGCGAGGGCTACGAGCTCTTCTGACCGGTTCGATCACCAACCCACACCGTTCTGGTAGTGAACTCGCGCCGTTACTGGCGCGAGTTCACCACCAGAACGAGAACTACATGCCGAGGAAGCCCTTGGAGCCGGCCTGCTGACCTTGGCCCTGGATCACGTTCTCGGACGGCTGCACCATCACCCAGCCCTGACCCTGGAAGCCCATCTGGATGGCTTCGCCCGAGCCCTTGCCGATGAAGTCGCGCATCGTCACGTCGGTCTTGACGTTCATGGTCACCCCGCCGGTCCAGCACACGACGGCGTTGGCGTCGGCGAACGTCGGCGCCGAGGCGACGTCGAGGATCACCGGCTCGCCGTGGGTGAGCACGGCGACGTAACCGGTGCCCTGCAGGATCGTGTTGTAGAGGCCACCCGCCATGGCGCCGCCGACGCCGCCGCTCACCCGCTGGATGTCGTAGGTGATCGACGCCGAGAACGCCAAGATGTTCGAACCGTTGACGCTGACCGTGTCGTTCTCCAGATAGAAGATGTGCACGTCGGACGCCGAGTCGGCCAGGAAGACCTCACCCTGGCCGTCGATCTGCATCAGCGGCACGCCTTCGCCCGTCATCTTGGACTTCAGCCACTTCGATGCGCCGCCGGCACCCTGCGCCGCGAATTTCACGTCACCTTGGTAGGCGACCATCGAGCCAATGCGGCCCATCACCGGGCCGTAGTGCAACGCCACCTTGAGCATCTTCTTGTTCTGGTGGACGAACGGGTCCGGGCGGTCCGTCTCGGCGTAGGCGCTGACGTCTGCGTGGATCATGGGAGGGGATCTCCTTGGCCGACTCCCCGCCGGTCGGCGGGACGACCGACAGCCTAGGGAACCCTCACGCCCGGAGGAGCCGCTCGACCGCCGCCAC
>JAGQTE010000444.1 GCA_020439175.1 Acidimicrobiales bacterium
CAGGGGCGCTGCGCGTGCTGCATCCCGGCCTGCTCGGGCTGCTGGCGGCGGTCGTGGCCATCCAGCTGGCCGGTGACCGCCCGTCGGCGCCCGCCGTCGCCGTGCTGGCCGCCGCCGGCGCGGTGGGGGTGGCGTTCGCCTGGGCCTACCGACGCTGGGGCCCGGTCCGGCTGTGGCTGCGATACCTGTCGATCGGTGCCGTGGTCTTCCTGGTTGCGTTCGTCGCGCTGTCGCCGGTGCGCCGCCTCGTCGTCCCGCCTCCGATCGAGCCGGTGGCTGCCTCCGCAGCCGACCGGCCGGACGTGGTGGTGCTGGTGCTCGACGAGCTGCCCTTGCTCGAGCTCGTGACGACGGATGGGGACATCGACGCCGAGCGGTACCCGGGCTTCGCCCGGCTCGCTGCCACGTCGACCTGGTACCGCAACGCCACCACGTCGTCGGCCTGGACGGTGTTGGCGGTCCCGTCGCTGCTGAGCGGCACCTACCCCACCTACGAGCTCGGGCCGATGGCCGCCGACTACCCCAACTCCGTGTTCACGTTGCTCGGCGGCAGCCATGACCTCAACGTGTGGGAGTCGGTCACACGGCTGTGCCCTGACTCGTTGTGTCCCGACACCGGTGCCCGGCCGTCGGTGCTTCGCCAGGTGCAGGGACTGCTCACGCTGTCCGGACAGATCATCCGCCAGCGGACCTCCCCGTTCGAGGAGGTCGAGCGGCGCATGCAGTTCGAGGCCTCGGGTCCGGCGGCCTCGCGTCCCGACCAGTTCCGGGCCTTCATCGAGTCGGTGCAGCCGGGGGATCGGCCGTCGCTCGACGTGCTGCACGTCGGCCTCCCGCACCAGCCGTACCTGACGATGCCGTCGACGGCTCCCCACGACGGGCCGGACACGCCGCCCGGGCTGGTCGACGGCTACTCGTGGCTGCACGAGCTCGCCGCCGGCGCCGGTCGCCAGGCGCACGTCTACGCCACGCAGGCGACCGACCACCTCCTCGCCGAGCTGCTCGACCACCTCGAGGCGTCGGGACAGCTCGACGACACGATGCTCGTCGTGACCGCCGATCACGGTGTGGCGTTCGACCCTGACCTGCCGTACCGGGCGATGACCCCGGCGAACGGGGACCTGGTCGCCTACCCGCCGCTGTTCATCAAGTACCCGGGCCAGCGCAGCGGCGTGACCAGCGACATCGCCGCGGAGACCGTCGACATCGTGCCGACCATCGCGGACGTGGTCGGCATCGATGCGCCGTGGGCGTTCGACGGCGTGTCACTGCGGGACGAGGCGGCGGTCGCTGGGTCGCCGCAGCGCTTCCGGCCCATCTGGGTCGATGCGCTCGAGGCGGGACCCGACGGCTTCGCGGTCCTCGACGCCGTGCCGTTCGACGAGCGCGTCGGCCGCAACCGAGCCGTGATCGAGCAGGTGGCGGGCGACGAGGCGCTGGCAACCCTGCCCGGTGGACGGGACCTCGTCGGCGCCGACGTCGCGGACCTGCGGGTGGACCCGACCCCGGCCGGAGGCGCCACCCTGGGCTTCGCCGGCCGCGAACGTGTGGTGCGTCCCGGTGCGCGCATCCCGGCCTTCGTGCTCATCGGGTTCGACCGCCCGCCCGCCGGCAGCGTCGCCGTCGCCGTGGACGGCCGGGTCGTGCTGACCGGGGCCGCGGCGGTCGTCGACGGTCTCCAGCCCAGCTTCTGGGGGCTGCTCCCCGAGGAGGCACTGCCCGAGGGGGCGCACGAGGTCGAGGTCTACGAAGTGCTCGGCGAACCGGGGGCGGAGGAGCTGCGCCCGTTCGAGGTGCGCTCACAGCGCTGAGCCACGCGGCCGAGGCGCCGTCCGGACGGTAGCGACCGACGTGCGGTCGGGCAGCCTCCTACGCTGCGAGCCGATGGACACGGCGGATCAGTGGGTGCGCGACCGTCGCGGTCGGGGGATCGAGCTGTTCACGATGTGCGGCCTCGCCGTGGCCCAGCCGATCTTCTCGGTGCTGGGCGCAAACACCGCCGATCTCGTGAGCCGCCGGCTGAGCATCGGTGACGTCGTGGTGTTCGCCCTGCTCGTCGTCATCGTTCCGCCGGCGGTGTTGTTGGGGGTGGAGGAGCTCGTGCGCCTGGTGCGGCCGCGTGCGGTGGCCGTGCTGCACCCGACGCTGCTGGGGCTGGC
>JAGQTE010000445.1 GCA_020439175.1 Acidimicrobiales bacterium
ACACCCGGCTCCGTCGGCACTTCCCCCGAGCACCTCTCTGCCAGCTTCGCGAGGGACCGTCGTGGACCGATCCCGTATCGATGCGCCGCCGTGGGCGGCGCTCACCTCCCGCCAGCACGGCCTGGTGACGCGTCATCAGCTCCGCCACCTGGGTCTCACCCCTGGCCACGTGGACCAGCTCCTGCGTTCCGGCCGGTTCCTGACCATCGAACGGGGCGTCTACCTCATCCACGGCGCGCCCGTCACCTGGCACACCCGCCTGCTCGCCGCCTGCCTGTCCATCGACGGCGTGGCGTCACACCGGTCGGCGGCAGCGTTGCACGGCATCGGCGGCTATCGGCCGGGACGCCCAGAGCTCACGGTCGGCCGCACCCGAGACGGACGCTTCGTCGGCGCCCAGGTGCACTGGTCGACGGACCTCGACCGCGTCAACCCACAGCGGGTCGACCAGATCCCCACCACCCCGGTCGCCCGAACCATCCTCGACCTCGGCGCAGTATCCAGCCGCCAGCGCGTCCACCGAGCGATCGACGACGCCTTGCTCAGGGGCCTGACGAGCTGGCCGGAGCTGCTCGCCGTGTACGAGGCCCACCGCCGGCAGGGCCGTCGGGGTGCCGGCACACTTCGGGCGATCCTGGCCGAACGGTTCGGCGATGCCGACGGCGCCGAGAGCGCGCTCGAACTCGACTTGCAGCGCCTCCTCCGCCACCACGGACTGGACGGCTTCTCGACGCAGGTCGACATCTATGACGAGGACGGGTTCGTCATGCGGGCCGACGTGGCATGGACCGAGGAGCACACCGTGGTCGAGGCCGACAGCCTGGCCTTCCACCTCACGCCCGAGGCCTTCCGGAAGGACCGGCGATGCCGAGCGCGTGCGCGGGCGGCTGGTTGGTTCCTGTACGAGGCGACGGCTATCGACATCCGGGTCGATCCGGCGCCGATGATCGATGTCGTGCGCGGCGTCCTGACCGACCGAGGCTGGAGGCGCTGATCCACCGTTCCGGTGGTGCCCACCCGGGCATGCGCGGCTCGGCACCACAAGAACGGGAGTCAGCCCTCGATGGCGCGGACGGCGTCCTCGTACCGGCGGGCGGCGTCGCGCAACGCCAGCTCGGGATCGACGCCGGCACGCCGCGCCCGGGACACCACCGCCATCAGCAGGGCACCGATCGTCTCCGCCGTCGGGTCCCGCTCCGCCATCGTCACGCTCGGATCCCACGACGCCGGTGACGGCACGTCCTCGGCCAGCTCGCCCAACGTCGACGCCTTCTTCTGGACCTTCAGCGCGTAGGCCAGCGCCGGCAGCTGCGACGGGATGCCGTCGAAGACGCTGGCGCGACCCTTCTCCGCCGCCTTGAGCTGCTCCCAGTTCGCCACCACCTGATCCGGCGTCTCGCCCGGTGCCAGCCCGCCGGCTTCCAGCGCCTCGGCGTCGCCGAAGACGTGCGGGTGCCGGTACCGCAGCTTGTCGTGGATGCCGCGGGCCACGTCGTCCAGGCCGAACTGCCCTGCTTCGGTGGCCAGCGTCGTGTGGAACACGATCTGGAACAGCAGGTCGCCGAGCTCCTCCTCGAGGTGCTCGTACCCGTCGCCCGTGCCGGGATCGACCGCATCGAGCGCGTCGAGCACCTCGTAGGACTCCTCCAGCAGGTGGCGGCGCAGGCTGGCGTGCGTCTGCTCCCGGTCCCAGGGGCACTCGCGCCGCAGCGTCGCCACCAACTCCACGAAGCGCGCCACCTCGGCGCCGATCGGCGCCGCCAGCGTCGGGATCCACACCGAGGTCAGGTGATCGGGCTCGACCTCCCGGTCGAGGTCGGACCACGCCAGCTCGACGACGCGCTCGTCGGGCAGGCCGAGTCGCTGCACCACGGTGACGACCGCATCCTCGTCGGCGTCACCGACGGCCAGCTTCACGTCGGAGAGCACGTCGCGCGTGTCGCACTGGGCGACGAGCAGCGGACCACGCTGGTCGGCTGCCTCGACGGCGAACCGGTGCCCGTCGACGACCCGGACACCGGTGGCGATCGGATCGACGCCCAACCGCACCCAGGCCAGGTCGAGGAACGACAGCGCCGGCAGCACCTGCACGTCGATGCGGTCGTCGGCCAGCAGCAGCTCGACCGTTCGCTCGGCCACCACCGGCGACCCCGGCACCAGGTACAGCACCTCCCCGGCGGTGGTGGCGTCGGCGACCAGCGCGTCGACGATGCCGCGGTACACGTCATCCATGGTCTCGGCCGCCTCGTAGATGGCGTCGAAGCTCGGCGTGCCGTCGCCCGCGACCGACGCCGCCGGATGGCGGGCCGTGCGCAGACGCCGCTCGGGGATCCGCACGATGGCGTCCATCGTCCCGGCCGTGACCAGGTCCGGACCGGCCGGGCCCAGCCCGGCGACGACGACCCGTCCGATGCCCACCTCGGCACCGGTCATCCGCCGTCGTCCTCCTGGGGTACCAGGGACAGCTCGGTGCGTGTCCCGGCACGACCCGTCGGCACGACCGAGCCGTTGGCGGGATCCCATTCGCCGTAGGTGGGGTCGACGGCGATCTCGGCACCGGCCGCCGCGCCGACCAGCCAGTCGAGGAACGCCGTGCGCTCGCGCTGCATCGCCAGCTCGATCAGCGTGGGTCCGGCCTCCTCCAGGGTCGGTTCCCGCCGCTCGCGCACGCGCACCAGGTGCCAGCCGACGTCGGTGCGGATCGGTTCGCTGACCACGCCGGGCTCGGCCGACCAGGCGAAGGCGTCGAGCTCGGCGAGCAACGACCCGCGCGGCGAGCAGCCCAGGTCGCCGCCGTCGGGGGCGGAGATCTCGTCCTGGGAGACGTCACGCGCCACGGCGCCGAAGTCCTCGCCGGCGGCGAGGCGGGACGCGGCGGCGTCGATGCCGGCACGCGCCTGGGCGTACTGCTCGTCGGTGCCGGTGCCGTCGGCGGCGCCGGCGACCTGCACGATGTGGTCGACGCAGGCGACGAGCTCGAGCTGCGAGCGCACCTCGGCGTAGAGGTCGTCGACGATCTGCTCGGGCGACTCGCCGAGCAGCGTGCGGCTGAGCGCCAGCACCGTGGCCTCGCCCTCCACGAGGACGTCCCGGTACGACCCGAAGCCGTCGAGCACCTCCGAAGTCAGCCCCGCCTGCGTCAGCAGCGCCAAGGCGTCGGCACGGTCGGCCTCGGTCACCGCCCCGCCGCGGCGCGCCAGCTCCTGGCCCGCCAGGATGAAGCTGACCCGCTCGTTGAGGAACTCGACGACGAAGTCGTCCGCCAGGTCGCCGGGCACCGAGGTCCCGGGTGCGTCAGGCCGGAACACGACGAGCGGTGTCCCGTTGCGCCCGGCGGTGCGGGCGTCGAGATAGGCCTGGTTCTGCGCGATCTGCGCCAGCTCGGCGTCGAACGTCGCCCGGTCGACGGTGACGCCGTCGACGACCAGCACGGCGCCGTCGGGCAGCGGCGGCGCCGTCGTCGTCGTGCCGGCGGCGTCGCCCGACGCCTCGCCGGGCGACGGCTCGGCACTGCAGGCGCCGAGCGCCAGCGCGGCGACCAGCAGCGCCGGGAGGAAGCGTCGACGCACGACGCTCAGGGCGCCGGGGTCAGCTCGGCGGGCAGCGTCTGCGGGACCATGAGCTCGTCGTCACCGATCTCGCGGATCGTGACCGGCGGCCGCGTGGCCCCCTCGGGGGTGAGCACCTGGCCCTGCTCGGCGTCCCAGCGGCCGAACAGCGGATCGACCTCGACCGACGCCGTGCGGGCCTCGGCCTGGAGCGCCTCGGCCAGCTTCGTGTCCGGAAGCTGCGACTGCAGGTTCTGCTCGATGGCGTCCTGGAGGTCCTCGAACGTCGGCACGCCCCGGCTGCGCACCCGCAGCACCAGGAAGCCGCCGTCGAGGTCGATGACCTCGGAGATCTCGCCGACCTCGGTGGTCAGTGCTGCCTCCGCCACCTGCGGGTTCTGCTCCAGCTGCTCGGGCGCCACGCAGCCGATGTCGCCCTGCTGCTCGGCGACCTGCGGGTCGTCGGACTGCGCCGCCGCCGCGGCGAAGTCGCCGCCGGCCACGAGCTCGGTCCGCACGGCCTCCATGTCGGCACGGGACGCCGCGATCTCGGCGGGCGTGGGCTGACCGCCCTGGAGGAAGCTGTCGGGCGCCTTGACGACGGCATCGAGGCAGATCTGCTCGGTGATCTCACCGGAGGCGATGCCATCGTCGTAGATGGCCCGGGCCTCGGCGGTGAGGTCGACGTCGGCCAGCAGGGCGTCGAGCACCGCCGGCCGGATGGCGGCGTAGGTCACGGCCTCGGAGAACAGGTCGCTCAACTCCGGCG
>JAGQTE010000446.1 GCA_020439175.1 Acidimicrobiales bacterium
GGCGTGACGTGACGTGACGAACGCAAGACGAGTGGTTGATGCAGCGTCGTGACCGACGACGTTCAGCCACTGGTGCAGCGAGCGCGGCACATCGCCAGGCCACTCCAGCGCCGGGCGCGGGCGCGACGAGCACGAGTGGTCGTCTCTGCGTCACCAGGGATGAGGTTCAGCCACTCGTGCGCTGATCGCACGCAGTCGCGGGACGCGTGACGTCAGGGCGCCGGGGCGCCGGGGCGCCGGGGCGCCGGGGCGCCGGACGCGATACGGCCCGCCCCCGGAAGGGCGGGCCGTGCGAACAGGCGCAGCGACAGCCGCTGCGCGCGTCGGTGGACGCTCAGCTGCAGCCGCTGGTGTTCCCGCAGCTCGGGCAGGCGTGGCAGCTTCCGGCCCGCACCATCTGCACACCGCACTGCATGCAGATCGGCGCATCGGACGGCTTGGCCGCCTTGGGCTGCACGACCGTGGCCGCCACGGACTCGCGCTCGATGCGAGCGGCGAGCGCCGAGGCCGACTCGACCGACGGCGGATCGGACGGGACGTCCGAACCCTGCACCGTCTCCACGACGGTCTCCTCGACGCCGGGCAGCGTCGGCTGCATGCGCTCCTCGGTCGTGAAGATGTTGAGCTCGGCCCGCTCCTCCGGCGACAGGTACAGCAGCGCCAACCGGCGGAACAGGTAGTCCATCAGACTGTTGGCGATGCGGATGTCCGGGTCGTCGGTCATGCCGGCGGGCTCGAAGCGCATGCCGGTGAAGGCCTCGACGTAGCTGCGCAGCGGCACGCCGTACTGCAGGCCGTGGCTGATGGCGATGGCAAAGGCGTCCATGATGCCGGCGAGCGTGGAGCCCTGCTTGGACACCCGCACGAAGATCTCGCCCGGCCGGCCGTCCTCGTACTCGCCGACGGTGACGAAGCCCTTGCAGTCGGCGACGCGGAACTCGAACGTGCGCGACGTGCGCGTGCGGGGCAGCTTCTCGCGGACCGGGACCTCGACCACCTTCTCGATGATCTTCTCGATCACCTCGACCTGGCCTGCCGCCGCGGTCGGCAGGTCCTCGTCGGCGCCCTCCTTCTTGGCCATGGCCAGCGGCTGGGCGACCTTGCAGTTGTCCCGGTAGATGGCGATGGCCTTGAGCCCCATCTGCCAGGCGTCGATGTGGAGCTGCTCCACCTCCTCGACCGTCACCTCCTCGGGCATGTTCACCGTCTTGGAGATGGCGCCCGAGATGAACGGCTGCACCGCCGACATCATCTTCACGTGCCCGAGGTAGTGGATGACGTTGTCACCCATCGAGCAGGCGAAGACCGGCACGTGCTCGGGGGCCAGGTGTGGCGCACCGAGGATCGACTTGTTCTCGTCGATGTAGGCGACGATGTCGTCGATCTGGTCGGGTGCGTAGCCGAGGTTCCGCAGGGCCCGCGGCACGGTCTGGTTGACGATCGACATCGTGCCGCCGCCGACGAGCTTCTTGATCTTGACCAGGCCGAGGTCGGGCTCGATGCCCGTCGTGTCGCAGTCCATCATCAGCCCGATGGTGCCCGTCGGCGCCAGGACGCTGGCCTGGGAGTTGCGCACGCCGTGCTCGGCGGCCACCTCGCAGGCGGTGTCCCACACCTGGCGGGCGGCATCGAGCAGGTCGTGCGGCACGACCTCTTCGTCGATGTCGGCTGCGGCGGCGCGATGCTGGTCGAGGACCCGCAGCATGTGCTCGGCGTTCTCCGTGTAGCCGCTGAAGGGCCCCATCCGCGCCGCGGTGCGGGCCGAGGTGGCGTAGCTGTGGCCGGTCATCAGCGAGGTGATGGCGGCGGCCCAGGCCCGACCGTCGTCGGAGTCGTAGGGCATGCCGAGCGCCATGAGCATGGCACCGAGGTTGGCGTAGCCGATGCCGAGCTGGCGGAAGCGACGCGAGGTCTCGCCGATGGGCTCGGTCGGGTAGTCGGCGTTGCCGACGAGGATCTCCTGCGCCGTGAACACGACCTCGACCGAGCGCATGAAGCCGTCGACGTCGAAGCTGCCGTCCTCGTCCAGGTAGCGCAGCAGGTTCAGGCTCGCCAGGTTGCACGCCGAGTTGTCGAGGTGCATGTACTCCGAGCAGGGGTTCGAGCCGTTGATCGGCCCGGTGTTGGCGGCGGTGTGCCACCGGTTGATGGTCGTGTCGTACTGCATGCCCGGGTCGGCGCACTCCCAGGTGGCCTGGGCGAACTGCCGCATGAGGTCGCGCGCCCGGACGGTGCGGATGACCTCGCCCGAGGTGACGGCACGCAGGTGCCAGTCGCGGTCGTCGACGACCGCCTGCATGAACTCGTCGGTGACACGCACCGAGTTGTTGGCGTTCTGGTACTGGATCGAGTGGCTGTCACGGCCGTCGAGGTCCATGTCGAAGCCGGCGTCGCGCAGCACGCGGGCCTTGCGCTCCTCGTTGGCCTTGCACCAGATGAACTCTTCGACGTCGGGGTGGTCGACGTTCAAGATGACCATCTTGGCGGCGCGTCGGGTCTTGCCGCCCGACTTGATGGTGCCGGCGGAGGCGTCGGCGCCGCGCATGAAGCTGACCGGGCCCGAGGCCGTGCCGCCACCCTTGAGCGGCTCGTACGACGAGCGGATCTTCGACAGGTTGACGCCCGACCCGGAGCCACCCTTGAAGATCGTGCCCTCCTCGACGTACCAGTTGAGGATGGAGTCCATCTTGTCGTCGACGGCGAGGATGAAGCAGGCGCTGGCCTGCTGCGGCACGCCCTTGACGCCGATGTTGAACCACACCGGCGAGTTGAACGCCGCACGCTGGGTGATGATCAGGTACTTGAGCTCGTCGCCGAAGGCCTGCGCCTCCTCGTCGGAGGTGAAGTAGCCGTCGCGCAGACCCCATTCGGTGATGGTGTCGACCACCCGATCGGCGACCTGGCGCAGCGAGTGCTCACGCTCGGGCAGGCCGAGGGTGCCCCGGAAGTACTTCTGGGCGACGATGTTGGTGGCGTTCAGCGACCAACCGACCGGGAACTCCACGCCGAGCTGCTCGAAGGCAACCGACCCGTCGCGGTAGTTGGTGATGCGCGCGTCACGCAGCTCCCACTCGACCATGTCGTAGGGATGCGTGTCGGCGCTCGTGAAGTGCCGACGGATTCCGATGCCTGCTTGCTCCGGCGCGATTGCCATTGGCGAGACTCCTCCGCTGAGTCGATGTCTGTTGCTCGGTTGCGATCTGGTCCGGCGTGCTGCCGGCGGTGGCCCCACCCACTCCTGCGGCCCCGCTCCTGCCACGCTGGCAGCGTTCGGGGCGTGCTCCACCCTTGGCGACCGTGACGGGTGTCATGTTCCCGTCACGTACCCCCTCCGCAGGGCAGGATCACAAGATGTTGTGGTCTCGCTGCCCCCCAGAACCCCAGGGCCACAAGATGTGGCGTAAATAACATCACCGTAGTTACGACCCTGTCAAGGGATTGTTCGAACTTCTGCGCCGACCAGCGCCGGAGCAGGCGGAAACGGCCGTGGCAGCGCGGACGAGCAGGTCCAGGGAGCCCACGACGTCGACGCGGGAAGGTGGTCCTCACCCCGATGTCGCCCCAAGCGCACCCCCAAGGAGGTCGTCCTCGCCAGCCAGGAACGGATCAGACGCCAGCCACCATCCGATCGTCCGCGCTGCTCGGCCGTTTCGCGAACAGCAACCTACGAAGGGTGACCTGTGAGTGAAAAGAGGATGACCCTGTGGAAGTGCGTCGGATTTGCCGTGGATAACGCGCCGGTCATCCCCAGGGTGTGGGTTCAGCGGCGAGCGGCGCGCCCCGGAGCGGGCGCCGGCGCGCGCTCCACCGTGGCGTCGCCACCACGCGTCACCGGTAGCTGACGGACGGGAGCGCCGTAGCCGGCGAGGCCTTCGACGGCACCGAGCTGCGCCACGACCGACGTCGCCAGCCGGCGCGACAGCATGATCGACAGATGCCCGTGGTCCTTGACCAGGACGTTGGTGGCCTCGAGCTCGGGCTCGACGATCATGGCCCGGCGCGCCGCCACGATCAGGTCCAGGTTCGAGTAGTACGCGACGTAACGGGTGTCGCCGGGACCCGACGCCGCGGCCTGACGGAGGCGGCGCATCACGTCGGAGTCCGGGCGCAGCTGCAGGCCGGCGGCCAACGGGCTGAGGCGCGCCAACGGCGAGCCATGACGTGCCAGGCGCACACCACCGTGCGGCGAGGCGATGGTGACGCAGGTGGCGACGCCGGGGGTGTCGTCGACCGAGACGGCGTAGCGACCGATGACGCCACCGAGCGAGTGCCCGACGAGGTGCACGTGATCGACGGCGTAGTGCCGACGCAGCGCCTCGACCCGTTCGGCGACCCGTCGAGCCAGCTCGGGGATGTCGGCCGCCAGCGGGTTGTAGTTCACGGCGTGGACGCGCCGGAAGCCCGCCTGCTCGATCGCTCGGCGCACGAGCAGCCAGTTGGACTTGTTGGCGCCGAAGCCGTGCACTAGCAGCACCGGCGCCGCCACTGGGGACGGCTCCGTCGCCGGCGGGAAGCTCACCGGCCCTGGGTCACGCATGCCCAGCGGCCACAACGCCGCCGTGATCAGCGTCGACGTGGCCTCACGTGCGTGGCCGGCATACGTCTCCGGCCGGCGCACGGCCGTGGCGACGGCACCGATGGGTGCGGTCACCGATCGAAGTGCCTGCATGGTCCCCCCTCACGTCCGCCTCAGGTCCACCTGCCGGTGGGTCCGGGCACCGTTGCCCGAAGACGAACGCCGTTCTGGTCGTAGCCGATCTTCGGCAGCGACCCTGGGATACCTGCGCGTTCGCAACACGATCGCAATGCCCGTGCTCCGGGCGGACGGCGCCGTGGGTACCATCGCCGGATGCGTTCCGGTCGCCGCAGCCCGGGTCGGCGCTGAGATGCGCCGCCTGCTCCCCGCCCCGCCGGCAGATCCGGTCCCGGACCTCGTCGAGCTCTTCGGCAACGATGCGCGCCCGGCACGTGCGGGCCGGCCGTGGGTCGTCGCCAACATGATCGCCAGCCTCGACGGCGAGATCGCCGTCGAGGGGCGTTCGGGACCGCTGGGCGGCCCCGCAGACAAGGCGGCCTTCATGGCGCTGCGTTCGGTGAGCGACGTCATCGTCGTCGGGGCCGGCACCGCCGCCGCCGAGCGGTACGGACCGGTGCGCCTCGCCGACGAGGTGCAGGACCGGCGTCGACGCCGCGGACAGCAGCCCCTCCCGCGCCTGGCGATCGTGTCGGCGAGCGCCCGCATCGACCGATCGCTCCCCCTGTTCGACGGCCCGACGCCGATCGTGCTGACGACCGCCGACGCACCCCCCGATCGCGTCGAGGCGCTCGCGGCGGTGGCGGACGTGCACCAGCACGGCACCGGCACGGTCGATCTGGCGGCGGCCTTCGCCCAGCTCTACACCGACGGCGCCCGCGTGGTGCTCACCGAAGGTGGCCCGACCCTGCTCGGCCACATCGCCGGCGCCGACCTGCTCGACGAGCTGGCGCTGACCATCGCCCCGCTGCTGGCCGGCGGTTCGGGGCCGAGCATCGTCGCCGGCCTGGCACCCGGGGTGCGGCCGTTCACACTCGAGCGGCTGCTCGAGGCCGACCAGTTCCTGTTCGCCCGGTACGTGCGGGCCTGACACGGCGCCCGACCCGCCCGCCGGCCGACCTCGGGCGGTTCAGCGGTGCCCGGCGGAGGGCTCGACCCGGGGCTTGGGCGCCGTCGACTTCTGCAGCAGCGTGATCTCACGCTCGAAGTCCTCGGGGCGGTCGAACTCCTTGTAGACGCTGGCGAACCGCACGTAGGCGACCTGATCGAGCTCGCCGAGCCGCTCGAGCACCGCCAGCCCGATGCGTTCCGAGGTCACATCGCCACCGATGAGGCGCAACTCGTCCTCGAGCGAGAGGGCCAGCTCAGCGATCTGCTCGCTGCTCAGGGGCCGGCCTTTGGCCGCCGCGGCCACGCCGGACTCGATCTTGGCGCGCTCGAACGGGACCCGGTCGCCCGAACGCTTGACCACCATCAGCGGCTGCTCCTCGAGCCGCTCGAAGGTGGTGAACCGCGCACCGCACGCCAGGCATTGCCGGCGGCGACGGATGGACACACCGTCCTCGGACGTGCGCGAGTCGACCACCTTGTCTTCGAGCGTCGCGCAGGTCGGGCATCGCACGGCGATGACGGTAGTGCCAGCACCGGCAGCACCGCCATGCATCTGCGGCACCGACGCGCCTCAGCCGTCGACGCCCGGCAGGCCGGACAGGTCGATGCGCTGGCCGGGCTGCAACGCCCGTCCGTCGGTGCGCTCGCTGAGCGCGTCGACCAGCTCGCGCGGGTCCGCATCGGCCGCGGCGCCGAGCGCGCCGGCGATCGACCAGAGCGTGTCGCCACGCCGCACGACGTAGACCGGCGGCGCCGAGGGCGTCGCGGCGTCGACTGCGGTCGTCGCCGAACCGTCCGTGGCGGCCGCCGCAGACGCCGACGCATCGGTGGAGGCCGCGGCGGTGAGCGTCGTGGCCCCGTCACCGGCGAGCGCCGCCGCTCCCGCCCCGGCGAGGCGCACGCCGACCAGCCCGACGATCCCGGCGAGCAGCGCGGCGACGACGCGTCGACGCAGGTACATCCGGCGCCGGGCGACGGCGGCGGGCGAGCGGCCTCCCTCGATCACGCGCAGGTGCGGCCGTGTCGGTGCGAGCGGTCGGAGGTCGAACGACGTGGGGTTGAGCGGAGCAGCCATGGGGAGAGTCTCCTCAGGGGGTGTGACAAGGTCCTCGGGGTGCACGCTGCCCGCCCTCCGCTGGCGGACCTCCACCGGGTCCGGCGTCCACCGCCAGCGTCCGGCGGCGTGCTAGAACCCCTGTTCGTGGAACGTGCGTTCCCCGCACTTCCGCAGGAGAGCACGAACGCCTGTTCGGTGTCAAGTCGAACGCGTGTTTGCTCTCCGGTGTGCTCGCCACTACAGTCGAACGCACGTTCTGACCCAGGAGGTCGCCATGTCCCCCACCTCGGCGAAGCTCACGTTCCGCCAGAAGCAGATCCTGCACTACATCGAGCAGTCGATGACCGAGCGGGGCTATCCGCCGAGCGTGCGCGAGATCGGTGAGGCCGTCGGCCTGGCGTCCCCGTCGACCGTGCACTCACACCTGTCGACGTTGCAGCGCCTGGGCTTCCTCAAGCGCGACCCCACCAAGCCGCGCGCCATCGAGGTCCGGTGGGATCCCAACTCCAACGCAATGGTCGAGCGTCGGCCGGTCCGGCACGTGCCGCTCGTCGGCGACGTCGCCGCCGGCACCGACGTGCTGGCCTCGGAGAACGTCGAGGAGCTGCTCCCGCTCCCGGCCGACTTCACCGGCGACGGTGAGCTGTTCATGCTGCGCGTCCGCGGTGACTCGATGATCGAGGCGGGCATCCTCGACGGCGACTTCGTGGTGGCGCGCGCCACCCATAAGGCGGACGACGGCGACGTCGTGGTCGCCGGGATCCCCGGCGAGGAGGCGACCATCAAGACCTACCGCCACGACGGCGACACCATCACCCTGCTGCCGTCGAACGCCCGGCTCGAGCCCATGACGTTCCCGGCCGACGAGGTGGCGGTGTTCGGCAAGGTGGTCACCGTGATGCGCCGCCTCTGAGGCGCACCACGGTGCCAACCCGCCCTCAGAGCTTGGCCAGCGCCTCGGTGTAGCGCTCCGCCTGGCGAGGGGTGCCCAGCTCGTCGCTGCCGAAGACGTCGACGATCGTGCCGTCCGTGCCGATGAGGAACGAGTAGCGCATGGCGCAGCCGAGGTCTTCGTTGAACACGCCGAAGGCCTGCGCCGCGGCGCCGTGGGGCCAGAAGTCGCTGAGCACGGGGAACTGGTAGCCCTGCTGCTCCTTCCACAGGCCCTGGGCGTGCCGGGCGTTGCACGAGATCGCCAGGACCTGCACGCCCTTGGCCTCGAACTCGGCGTAGTCGTCGCGGATGGCGCAGAGCTCACCCTCGCAGACGCCGGTGAAGGTGAACGGGTAGAACACCACCAGCACCGGCTGCTCGCCCCGGAACGACGACAGCGCCACGGGGTTGTTGTCGGTGTCCTTCAGCTCGAAGTCCGGTGCCTGCTGGCCGATCTCGACTGCCATCGCGCTTCGCTCCTTTCGGCGGAGTCCCGCCGGTCGTCTGGGAAGGCGTCAGCTTATCCACGGCGTGGACCGTGCAAACCCGAGCGAGTCGACTCCGTCAGGCTCGGCCGATCAGCGCATCGAGCGCTCGCCACACGGCGTCGATCGGTGCCCGGCCGACGACCTCGCCGGAGGTGTGCGCCAGCTCCGGATCGCCCGGACCGATGTTGGCGGCCGGGATGCCGTGCGCGGCGAAGCGCGCCACGTCGGTCCAGCCGAGCTTCGCCCGCACCGGCACGCCGGCGTCGAGCAGACCTCGCAGCAACGGGTGGTCCAGACCTGGTGGCGCGCCCGCGGCCGCGTCGAGCACCTCGACCTCGTCGCCGTCGTCGAGGACCGGCGCGATCACGTCGACGACGGCCTGGCGTGCCTGGTCCGGCGTGCGGTCCGGCGCGAACCGGTGGTTGAGGGTGACCGAGGCATGGTCGGGCACCACGTTGGCGGCCACGCCGCCCTCGACGAACACCGCCTGCAACGCCTCGCGGTACTCGCACCCGTCGATGACGGGACGTCGGGGCTCGTGCGCCTCGACCAGGGCCAGCAGCGCCCCGAGCCGGTGCACGGCGTTGCGCCCCATCCACGGTCGAGCGGTGTGCGCCCGCTCCCCGCGCAGGCGCACCGCCAGGCGCATCGAGCCCTGGCAGCCGGCCTCGACCCAGCCGTCGGTGGGTTCGCCGAGCAGCGCGGCGTCACCCGTCAGCAGGTCGGGACGGACGTCGAACAACTCGCCGAGCCCGCTCTCGACCGCGGCGATCTCTTCACGGGCGTAGAACACATAGGTCAGGTCCACCCCGGGGTCGGCTCGATGCTCCGCCAGGGCCAGCATCACGGCCAGGCCGCTCTTCATGTCGGCGCTCCCGACGCCCAGACAGCGATCGCCCACGACGGTGGCCCGCTCCTCCCCCGGGTGCGGCGGCACGGTGTCGGTGTGGCCGGCGAGCACGAGGCGCTGTGCCCGACCGAACGTGGTGCGTGCCACCACGTTGTCGCCGACGCGTGTCACCTCGAGCCAGGACACCGCCCGCAGGCGCTGTTCGAGCCAGTCCACCAGTGCCGCTTCGTCGCGGCTGACCGATGGGATGTCGACGATCTCGCCTGTGAGGGCCAGCAGGTCGACGGGCGGTGAGACGCTCACGTCGCGGCGCCGTGGTCGCGCAAGATGTCGTTGAGCTTGGACTTGTCGTGCCGCTCACCCTCGGTCAGGCGCTTGAGCACCAACACGCACGCCAACCCGAACTCGCCGCCGGCGAAGGTCTTGGCGCGCGTCGCCGACACAGCGACCGACCACGACGGCACGACGCCCCGGCTCAGCTCGGCGCCGGTCTCGGCATCGATCACCGGGATCGAGGCGGTGAGGATGCAGCCGGCGCCCAGCACGACACCGTCACCGACGCGGGCGCCCTCGGCCACGATGCAGCGGCTGCCGATGAGGCAGTCGTCGCCGATGATCACCGGCTTGGCGTTGGGCGGCTCGAGCACGCCGCCGATGCCGACACCCCCGGACAGGTGCGTGTTGGCCCCGATCTGCGCACAGCTGCCGACCGTCGCCCAGGTGTCGACCATGGAATTGGCACCGACCCGTGCGCCGATGTTCACGTAGCTCGGCATCATCACGACGCCCCGGTCGAGGAAGCTGCCGAAGCGGGCGGAGGCACCGGGCACGACCCGAACGCCGGCAGCCTGGTAGTCGCTCTTGAGCGGGATCTTGTCGGCGTACTCGAACGGCGCCAGCTCGATCGTCGCCATCTCGGACTGCTTGAAGTAGAGCAGGATCGCCTGCTTGAGCCACTCGTGCACGACGACCTCGTCGTCCGCACCCACCTCGGCCACGCGTGCCTCACCCCGGTCGAGCAGGGTCACCGCCTCGAGGATGGCCCGGTTCGCCTCGGCGTCGTCGGGCGACAGCTCGCCGCGGCGGTCCCAGAGGTCGTTGATGGTCGTCGACAGGTCAGACATGGCCCCGCAGGCTATCGGCCGGCCTCGTCCGCCTCGGCACGATTGCGACGACCGGTCTGGACCCCTGACGCCAGCAGCGCCCCGCCGACGGCGAGGGGCGCCAACGCCAACACCAGCAGGCCGGTCCAGGTTCCGACCCACGTGACGCCGAGCTCGCGCCCGACCGCGTAGTCCTGGGGTCCGGGTGGGGCATACCCGTCACCGACGTCGACCCCGCCCAACGACGAGATGGTCACCAGGTAGCTGCCGTCCTCGGGTGGCCGGAAGGTCGCCATGGCGCGTCCCTCCCGCCCGAGCAGGCGATACGTCGGGCCGGTCATGGGCTCCCCAGGCTCGTCGTAGAGGTCCACCGCCACCGAGCGACCACCGATGCCGCGGACGTTCACGGTCACCGGCGGTGGCCGCGTCTCGTCGATCGCTCCGGGGCCGTCCACGGTGACGACGTAGTCCTGACCGCCGGCCGCCTCGATGCGCGCGTACCCCGGGCTCTCGGAGAAGGTCGTGAACGACGTCGGGGCCAAGGCCACGTACCAGGTGACGGCGGCGACGACGCCGCCCGCCACCAACAGCCCACCGAGCCAGCGAGACAACCGGCCCGTGGCCGAGGTCGTGACCACGGCCGGCGCCGGCGGTGCGACCGGGACGGGGATCATCGGCGGCTCAACGGCCGAAGGGGTCGCGTGGACCCGCCTCGTCCGAGGGTTCGGCGGGCGGCGGGCCGTCGGCGTCAGGTGCCGGTGCGGGCGCCTCCGGACGGGGCGGCGCCTCTGGCGCGCCGACCGGCGCCGCAGGGGGCGTCGCCTGCGGCGGCATCGGCGGCGACCCGGTGGGCGGCATGGTGGGTGGCATGGCGGGCGGCACCCCCCAGCCCGGAGGTTGCCCCATCGTGGGGTACCC
>JAGQTE010000447.1 GCA_020439175.1 Acidimicrobiales bacterium
CTCGGCGGCGCCTGGCTCATCGCGGTGAGCGTGTCGCCGTTCCTGTGGAACCACTACCTGTGGGTGTGCCTCGCCGTCCTCGTCATCGTCTACACCGACCGCGCGACGGTGTTCGCGTTCGTCGCCACGCTCGTGTTCGTGAGTGGGTCGGCGGTGATCCACATCGGCGGGTCGCCGGAAGGTGAACCGTGGTGGCGGGCGGCTGTTGTCCTGTTGACCGCTGTCGTGCTGGTGCACTCGGCGGTCACCGGTGCCAGCCGAGCGGCGCCGAGCCGCGCTGCGTTGCGCGTCGAGGGAGCATGACCGTGCCGTCGACGGCCGACGTCGGAGGTGTATCGCCTGAGGGTCAGTTGTCGACGAGGGTCAGCGCGATGGTGACGGCGTCGCCGTCGTCGATGCCTTCGGCCAGGCGAACCTGCTTCTTGATCGGCAGGACGTACGACCGGCGCTTCGTGTCCGGGAACACCGACGTGTCCCACGTCGTCGACCCCACCGTGACCTGCACGCGCACCGAACCGAAGCCCCGGCGCCGGGTCGGCGCGGTGCGCTCTTCGATGTCGTCGGCGACATCGAAGGGGAGGGTCACGAAGAACCAGGCCGCTTCTGCCGGCGCCATCCACAGCTCGCTGGTGAAGCGGTAGGTCACCTTCCCGACGGTAGCCAGAACGCCGGCACTGGACATTTCCCACCAAATGAGTAGGATTTGTCGACTATGAACGATCTCGTGTGGGTCGCGACCGCCGGGTTCCTGGCGTCGCTCGTCGATGGAGCGCTCGGCATGGGCTTCGGGCCGACGTCATCGAGCATCCTGTTGAGCACCGGTTTGTCGCCCGCCGCCGCCTCGACCACCGTCAACATCGCCAAGGTGTTCACCGGCATCGCCGCCGCCATCTCGCACTGGCGCTTCCGCAACATCGACCACAAGCTCGTGCTGCAGCTCGCCATCCCCGGCGCCATCGGGGCGGTCATCGGCGTGACCGTGCTGTCCAACGTCGACGGCGAGACGCTCAAGCCGATCCTCGCCGGATTGCTGATGCTCATCGGCCTCCGGATCCTGTGGCGGTTCTCGAAGAAGACCGCCCCGCCGGACCCCACCGAGTACGAGGACATCGAGCATGACCCGGCATCGATGCCACGTTTCAACGACAAGGGCGTCGAGGTCGTGGCCGGCGCCGGCGGCATCACCAACGGCATGATCGGGGCATGGGGGCCGGTGATCACCCCGTTCCTCATGCATCGCGACCTCGAGCCGCGTTTCGCGGTCGGGTCCGTCAACACGGCCGAGGTGTTCGTGGCGTTCGTGTCGGCCGGGTCGCTCATCGCCGCCGTCGGCCGGGGCGGTCTCGACATCGGTGTGATCCTGGCGATGCTCGCCGGCGGCATCGTCGCTGCGCCGGTGGCGGCCTGGGTGATCCGCCACATCCCCGCCCGCCCCATGGGCCTTGCCGTGGCCGGCCTCCTGTTGCTCACGAACGCCCGAGAGCTCATCGACTGGCAGGGGCTCAACGCGTACCAGTGGGCGATCTATGCCGGGTGCCTCGGCCTCGTCGCCCTGGCGGCGTACCGGCCGCGGGTGCGGGCACGCCGCGCGGCAGGGGCGCCGGCGGCCGACGCCGCCTGACGTCGGCATCAGCCGTTCGACGACTCCGGCAGCACGACGGCGACCACCGTGGCGTCGCAGTGGCGCAGCACCTCGGTTGGCGTGGCGCCGAGGAACTGCTCGTCACCGACGGTGCGGCGCGTGGCGCCGATGATGACGACGTCCGCCGCGACCTCGCGGGCGAGCGCGACGATCTGCTCCGCGGGTGATGCCGAGACGCGCTCGATGGTCTGCACCCGTGCCCCGGCGCTGAGGGCGCGCAGGAACGCATCGCCCAGCACGCCCTCGCCCACCCGGGTCGCCGTCGTGGTCGGCGTGGCACCGAACGCACCGGATTCGACGGCCCCGTCGCCCGTCACCTGACCCGGTGGCGCGATGTGCGCGATGACGGTGTCGGTGCCGATGGCCGAGCTGATGCCGAAGGCGATCTCCTGTGCTGCTCGCGCTCGTGCACCTCCGGAGACGGGCACCAGCGCCCGGCCGAACGCCCAAGGTGTGCGCCGGTCCAGCAGGCGCGGCCGACGCACCAGCACGACCGGTATCTGCGTCCGGGCGATCACCTCGGTCACCCAACCGGGGACCTCGCCCTCGCCCGGTCCGGTCTCGAGACCGATGACGATGGCGCCGTAGCCGAGCTTCGCCTCGGCGATCACGGCCTGGCCCACGTCGTCGCCGGACCGCACGACGAGTTGCGGCGAGCGCTCACCCAGGAGCCCGGCGATGGGCACCAGCAGCTCCTCGTCGGCGTCGGGGCCGGCGGCGAGGACGCTGACTTCGGTGGTCGACGGCCACGCCAGGTCGAGGATCTGCGCTGCCAGCATCGACTGGGGTCCGCCGCGGCTGGGCACCAGCACGCGGTCGGTGCGCACGACCAAGTTGACCGCCAGCGCCTCCTCCCGCTTGAGGCGCGCTTGCTCGGCGTCGGTGCCCGGCCAGTCGCGCAGCGCACGGCGCAACAACGGTGGCGCCATCATCGAGGTGGCCATCGCCATGAGCACCACGACGGTGTACGACGCTCCGTTCAGCACCCCCAACGACAGGCCGACCGAGGCGATCACGATCTCGAGCGCGCCCCGTGCGTTGAGGCCGATGCCGAGCGCCGTCGACTCTCGCCCAGGTAGCCGAACGATCGTGCCGCCGATGACGGCGCCGAGGAACTTCGTCACCGACGCCACCACGATGATCACGACGCCCCACACCAGCACCGTGGGGTCGGTGAGCTGACCGAGGTCGACGCGCAGACCGGCGCTGGCGAAGAACACCGGCGCCAGGAACGCGGTGGTGGCGGTCTCGATCGTGTCGAGGATCTTGGCGTCGCGGAACGGCGACCGGCCGACGAGGATGCCGGCGACGAACGCCCCGAGGACGGCCTCGACGCCGAGCCATTGCGTGGCGACGGCTGCGGCCAGCGTCAGCACGACGAGCACCGTGGTGCGCATCGCCGGGTCGGCGTCGTGGCGGCGGAGGGCCCGGAAGGAGACGTCGACGAGGCGCTGGCCGACGGTGAAGGCCACGACGAAGAAGGCGCCGACGCCCAGCAGGGTGAGCCCGACGCCGGACACCGAGATGGCCCCAGCGGACACCAGGCCGGAGATGACGCCGAGGGCGATCCAGCCCACGACGTCGTTGGCCATGCCGGCGGCCAACGTGAGCTGGCCGAAGTCGCGCCGGAGGTAGCCCATGTCGGTGAGGATCTTGGCGATCACCGGCAACGACGAGATGCTCAAGGCCGCGCCCATGAACAGTGCGAAGCCGACGCGGTCGTCGCTGCCGAGGAAGGTCGCCGGCATCAGTGCCCCGACGGCGAGGCCGCCGGCGATGGGAACGACGAGGCTGCCGGTGGACACGACACCGGCGGCACGGCCGAGTCGACGGATGAGGCCGAGATCGGTCTCGAACCCGGTCACCACGAGCAGGAAGATGACGCCCAACCAGGCGACGGTGAACAGCATGGCCGTCTGCACCGCATCGGGCGGGAAGAGCCACGCCTCGACGTCGGGAGCGACGCGGCCGAGCACCGACGGCCCGAGCAGCAGGCCGGCGCCGAGCTCGCCGATCACCGCCGGTTGGCCGAACCGCTTGGCCAAGGCACCGAAGCCGCGCGCCGCCACGAGCAGCACGCCGAAGGCGGCCAGGAACACCAGCACGTTGTGCTCGTTGGGAGGGGCAAGATCCATGATCGTCCCGGGGTCGGTACCCGTACGGCCGGCGACGTTGCCCACCACTGCGACAGCCCCACCTTTGCACATGAACCCGAAATCGGGCTCACCCCCCGCTTCTTGTCGGCGTCCTCAGGCCGATGTCGGGTCGAGAGCCAGCGCGTCGGTGACGCGGCCGAGGTCGTGCGGGCGCACCACGGCAGCGAGGTAGCGATCGGGCCGGACGAGGGCGATCTGCTCGTCCACGAGCAGCCCTGCGAGCCACGGATCGTCGCCGACGGCGACCCAGCGGGCACCGATCTCGTCCCACCGGGCGGCAACCGCCGGATCGACCCCACGGCGCGGGTCGTCGGCGGCGACGAGGGCGAAGCCCGAGCCGAGCACGTCGCAGGTCCGCCGACCGTCGCCGAGGATCGGCAACGGGAACGGCCGTCCGACGGCGTCCGGGCCCGGGACCAGCATGCCGGTGGTCAGCTTCGGGAACGGCCGCCCGGCGCCGTAGCCGGCGTCGAGCAGATCGGAGACGTCGCCGTGGTCGATCCGCCCGGCGATGGCCTCGATGAGCTTGCCGGCGTCCGCCGAGTGCACGACCTGCGCCTCGGCGTGGGGACGTCGCTCGGCGTCGTAGGTGTCCAGCAGCGCGTCGGGTGCCCGGCCTCGATGGACCAGGTCCAGCTTCCACACGAGGTTGGCGGCGTCGCGCAACCCAGCGCACAGCCCTTGGCCGTTGAACGGCGGCATCTGGTGCGCAGCGTCACCGGCGAGGAACACCGAGCCGTCGCGGAATCGCTCGGCGACGAGGGCGTGGAACCGATACACGACGGCGCGGGTGATCTCGGCGTCAGCGGGGGTCAGCCACGGCGCGAGCAGGTCGGCGACGCGCGCCGGTGCGGTCATGGCGGCGTCGGTCTCGTCGTCGTGCAGGAGGAACTCGAAGCGCCGCCGGCGGTCGTGGCCGGGCACGAAGGTCACCGACCGCTCGGGCGCGCAGATCTGCTGCACGAACGGCGACAGGTCGACGTCGCGACGCAGCCAGGTGTCGACGACGAGCCAGCGCTGGTCGAACCCTTGGTCGACGAAGGCGATGCCGCGCCGTCTGCGGACCGAGCTGCGTGCGCCGTCGCAGCCGACGAGCCAGCGCGCTCGCACGTGGCGCTCGGCTCCGCCGGCCGGTGCCAGTGCGGCGACCACGCCGCCGTCGGCATCGTCAGCGATGTCGGTGACCTCGGTGCCCAGGTCGAACGCCACGCCGGCGGCCTCGGCGTGGGCGCGCAGGCGCGCTTCGAGCTCCGGCTGCTCGTAGGCGACGGCGGGGGGCAGCCCCGATGGCAGCACGAACCCGGGCGGGATCTCGATCCCGGTGACCCGTTCGCCGTCGCCGCGCACGAATTCGGCGCCGACGAGCGGTGTGGTGATGTCGTCGACCTCGACGCCAGCGTCGCGCAGGACCTGCTGGATCTCCTCGTCCATGACGATGGCGCGCGGCAGGTCGTAGACCTCGGTGGAGCGGTCGATGGCGTGGACCCGGAGGCCGCGGCGTGCGGCCAGCAGGGCCATGGTGACGCCGACGGGGCCGCAGCCCACGACGATCAGATCCGCGTCGAACGCTCCGGCCATCGTTCAGGCCACCTGGCGGCACGGGTTGCGCAGCTCGCCGATGCCCTCGATCGAGGAGTCGATGGTGCACCCGTCGGTCAGGAGCTTGCCGGTGGCGATCCCGACGCCATCGGGCGTGCCCGTGAAGATCAGGTCGCCGGGCCGCAGGGTCATGATCGCCGACAGGTAGGCGATGAGCTCGGGGATGGAGAAGATGAGGTCCGCGGTGGTGCCGCGCTGGCGGACGTCTCCGTCGACGTCGCACGTCAACGCCAGGGCGTCGCGGTCGGGCACCTGGTCGGGAGACACGAGCACCGGGCCGAGCGGCCCGAAGGTGTCGCGGGACTTGCCGAGGTCGAAGTGCGGCGGGTTGGCGGCGAACTGCAGCGCCCGATCCGAGATGTCCTGGCCGACGGTGAGCCCTGCGACGTGGTCCCAGGCCGAGGCGGCGTCGATGTTGCGCCCGCCAGGTCCGATGGCGACGACCAGCTCCACCTCGTAGTCGCACATCGGGCCGACGAGCTCGACCGTCGCCCGCGGGCCGACGAGGCAGCCCGGGAACTTCGTGAACACGACCGGCACGGTCGGCACCGCCATGTTCGACTCGGCGACGTGGGACCGGTAGTTCAGGCCGATGCCGAAGCAGGCGCTCGGCGCCGGCACCGGAGGCCCGACGCGGCCGGCGTCGAGGGCCTCGGCGAAGCTGCCGGCAGGGGTGGCGTCGCCGAGTGCGGCGTCGGCGGCGTGCAGCGCCTCGAGGTCGGTGAGCGCCTCCATCGGGTCTGCCGGTGCGCCGGTACCGAGGCGCTCGAGATCGAACCAGGCGTCATCGCGCACCAGCGCGGCGCGGTCGTCGATGGTGGCAAGGCGGAAGGACATGCGTCAGCTCCTCGGTGGTGGGACGGGATGGTCGGTGCCCGCCGGCTCCGGGCCAGAAGGGACCGGGAGACCGAGCAGCAACGCCACGAGGGCGTCGGCGTGCGCGTCGATCAGTGACGGGTCGGTGGGATCGTGGTACGGGCGTAGCAGCCTGGGC
>JAGQTE010000448.1 GCA_020439175.1 Acidimicrobiales bacterium
GACGGCCGCATCGCCGCCACGCTCGTGCACCGGCCCGACCGTCGGCCGAGGCGCTGGGCCGGCGGTCCGGCGCCGACCACTGCCGAGCTCCAGGCGGCCACCCTCGGCCGCCGCCTCGACCGTCGGGCCGGCCGCTGGTCGTTCACCGCCATCACCGCCCGCGCCCATGAGGACCACGACGTCGGCATCGACCCGCTCGACGACACCGTCGGCGACGCCGCCGACGCCGACGAGCTGATCCCGCCCGACGAACGGCCCGACGGCCTCCCCACCGGCGTGGCGTCTGCCCACGACCGCACGTCCGTTGCCGAGACGCCGGCCGCCGCCGGACCCGACGCCGCTCCCGACGGGCTCCCGTCGGACGGCCCCGCCCAACTGGCGCTGTCCTTCGACGCCGACACCGGAAGCGACGTAGGCGACACCGACGTCGACACCGACGCCGGCGCCACGCCACCAGATGGCGACCGCGTCGTGCCGCTGGGCGACATCGCCGGTGGCGCCGGGTTCGGCACCCTGGTGCACGAGGTGCTGGAACGGGTCGACTTCACCGCCGACGACCTGGCGACCGTGCTCGGCGAGGCCGTGGACGAGCGCCTGGCCTGGAACCCGTGGGCGGTGGAGGTGGAGCACCTCGTGGACGGGCTCGTCGCCGTCGCCACGACACCGCTCGGGCCGGCGTTCGACGGGCGCCGCCTCGTCGACCTCGCTCCGGCCGATCGGCTCGACGAGCTGAGCTTCGACCTGACCCTCGGCGACAGTGGCGAGCGGGCCACCGACCGCGCCATCGGCTCGCTCCTGCTCGAGCACCTCGCCGAGGACGACCCGCTGCGACCGTGGGCGGCGCATCTGGCCGACGGACCGTTCGACGCCACGCTCGCCGGGCACCTCACCGGCTCCATCGACCTGGTCGCCCGGGTCCGGGCCGACGGCTCCCCCGGCGGCTCCGACAACGGCGCAGGCGACGGGACCGGCTCCGGCGCGGCCGTCTCGGCCGATCGGTTCGTCGTCGTCGACTACAAGACGAACCGCATCGCCGCGCCCGGCGAGCCGGCCACCATCGGGCTGTTCCGCCCCGACCGGCTCACCGCCGCCATGGTGGCGCACCACTATCCCCTCCAGGCCCTGCTCTACGAGGTGGCGCTGCACCGCTACCTGCGGTGGCGGTTGCGGGGCTACGACCCGGCGGTGCACCTGGGCGGCATCGCCTACCTGTTCGTGCGCGGCATGGTCGGCCCCGACACACCGCACGTCGACGGCGTGCCGCACGGCGTGTGGACCTGGACGCCACCCGTCTCGCTCATCGAGGCGCTGAGCGCCCTGCTCGACGGCACCAGCCCGGCCACCGGCCAGAGCAACGACGCCGAGGTCGACGCGTGACGCCTCCCACGCCGCTGCTCGCCGAGGCCACGGCCCACCTCGAGCCGTTCGTCGTCGCCGGTGTCGTCGACGCTGCAGGGGTGCACCTGGCCGCGACCCTGGCCCGCCTCGTGCCGGGCACGCCTGACGAGGTGCTGCTGGCCGCGGCGGTGACGGTGCGGGCGCTGCAGCTCGGCCATGTCTGCGTCGAGCTCGACCGCGCCCACGAGATCGGCATCGACCCCGACCGCGACCCGGCGGCGCTCCCCGACGGCGTCGATCCACTCCCGGCCGTCGCCTGGCCCGAACCGGACGACTGGGTGACGATCCTCGCCGCCGCCGACGCCGTCGCCGTGCACGATCCGACCACCGGCGCGGCGATCGGGTCGGACACCGCGCCGGACCGGCTGCGGCCCCTCGTCCTGGCCGGCCGACGTCTGTACCTCGAGCGCTACTGGCGCTACGAGCGCACGGTCGGCGACGCCCTGCTGGCCCGTGGCACCCCGACCGATGGCGATGGCCCCGCCGACGCCGTCGTCGACGCCGCACTCGACGCCACGTTCGGACCGGCGCCGGCCGACGGCGACGCGCAACGCCAGGCGGCGCGGGTGGCGTTGCGCAGCCGCCTCGCCGTGCTCGCCGGCGGGCCCGGCACCGGCAAGACGTACACCGTCGCCCGGTTCCTCGCCGCCGTGCACCACGTCGCCCAGGCCGAGGGGCGCCCCGTCCAGGTGGCGCTCGTCGCCCCCACCGGGAAGGCCGCTGCTCGCCTGAGCGAAGCAGTGCACGCCGCCGTCGCCGAGGCCGGGCTGCCCGACGCCGTCGTCGAGCCGGTGCTCGGGACCGAGGCCGGCACCATCCATCGCCTGCTCGGCTACGCCGGCGGCATCCGGTTCCGCCATGACCACGACGACCCGCTGCCGCACGACGTCGTCGTCGTCGACGAGACCTCGATGGTGGCCCTGCCGCTGATGGCCCGCCTCCTGGATGCGCTGCGGCCCAACGCCCAGGTGGTCCTCGTCGGCGACCCGTACCAGCTCGCCAGCGTCGAGGCGGGCGCCGTCCTGGGCGACGTCGTCGGCGGCGAACCTCGGCGCGGGCCACTCGCCGGCCAGGTGGTGGTGCTCGACCGGGTGCACCGCTTCGCCGCCGACTCGACCATCGCCGCCTTCGCCGACGCCGTGCGCCTCGGCGACGCCGACGCCGCCGAGGCATTGCTCGCCGCTGACCACGACGACCTGCGCTGGATCCACCCCGACGACACCGTCGCCCTCGATGCCCTGCGGGCCGACGTGGAGGCCGACGCGCGCGCCGTGGTCGAGGCGGCCATGGCGGGCGACGCCGAAGCCGGCCTGGCGCTCGCCGGTGCCCGCAAGGTGCTGTGCGCCACCCGGTTCGGCCCGCTCGGCAGCTTCGCCTGGCGGGACCGCATCGAGCGTTCGCTCGAGCAGCGACTGCCCGGCCTGATCCCCGGCACCCGCTGGTACGTCGGGCGACCGGTCATCGTCACCCGCAACGACTACCTGACCGGGGTGTTCAACGGCGACACCGGCCTCGTCGTCGACGTCGACGGCCGTCCCTCCGTCGCCCTGCCGACCGCCTCCGGTGTCCGGCACCTCGCCCCGGCACAGCTCGCAAACGTCGACACGTGGTGGGCGATGACGATCCACAAGTCCCAGGGCTCGGAGTTCGACCACGCCGTGGTCGCCTTGCCCAGCGTCGACTCGCCGATCCTCACCCGCGAGCTCCTCTACACCGCCGTCACCCGAGGGCGTCACCAGGTGAGCGTCGTCGCCACCGCCGAGGCGCTGCGCCACGCCATCGCCCACCCCGTCGCCCGAGCGTCGGGACTCGGCGCCCGCCTCTGGCCCGGCTCCTGACGCCCCGGCTCACGCCCGTGTCGTCTCAGTCCAGGGCCGGGTGCTGCTTGGCCAGCATCGGCACCAGCAGGCGCCGGGGCGTCAGCCAGCC
>JAGQTE010000449.1 GCA_020439175.1 Acidimicrobiales bacterium
CGCCCCGGCCATGAACTGGCGGGTGAGCTCGTCGCGCAGGCCCTCGTCCAGCCAGGCGCCGAGCTGCAGGTCGACGTAGGTACCGACCACGAGGTCCGTCGCATCGCCGACCGCCCGCACCGAGTCCTCGTCGTCGCTGTCGGCGAGCGCGGCGAGGAACTCGGGGGTGGCGACGAGGGTCACCGGGCTCTCGGGGTGGGCGGCGACGGCCCGCACGATGCCCTCGACCCGGTCACGCTCCGCCTGGGGGATCTGCACCTCGCCTCCGGGTTGCAGCGCTGGTGCGGCGCGCGCCGGCACCACGACCCCGGCCGTGAGCCAGGCCGCGTCCGGGTCGTCATCGGCGGGGAAGATGACGATGTAGGTGGTGAACCGGTCGACGTCGGCGCCGTCGGCGGTCTCCAACGTCACCGACAGCGGATACACGCCCGGCCCCGTCAGCTGGAGCCCACCGAACGGCGGCACGCGGTCGGCGGCGATCGGGAACGACGCGGCTCGGATGCCGGACGCATCGGCGGGCAGCTGGTCGAGCGACACCCGGATGGTCCGGTCGAGTCGCCCGAGGTCGTCGCCGGCGAGCGTCTCGGTGAAGCGGTCCCGGCCGCTCGAGGCCACGTCGGCGTGCTGGCGGAACACGATCTGCGCCCCGGCCGGCGGCGAGTCGACGGCGAGGCGCATCGAGAACACCCCGTCGGGCCCCAGGTACGGCGTCTGCTCGAGGAGGCGGAGGTGCGGCGCCGGAGTCTGACCCGGCACGGCGGTCGCCGCCGCGGCAGCCGAGCCGCCGGCGTCACCCGGCGCGAGCGCGAACCCGAACGTCGCGACGACGAGCACCACGACGGCGGCGACGACGGACGAGTGCACGAGGTGCGTCCGGCGGCGGGCAGCGCTCACGCCGGCGCCGCCAGGTCGATGCCGAGCACCGCCAAGCCGCTCGGCTGCGGCACGAACCCGAGGCGGAGATACAGCTCCATCGCCCGTCGGTTGGACTCCTGGGTGTTGACGAGCACGCCGTCGGCTCCTCGGCGCGCCGACCAGTGCAGCGCGTCGAGCACCAGCGCCGTGCCGAGCCCCTGGCCGGCGGCATCCGGGTGGACGGCGAGGCGCTGGAGGTAGCCGGTCGGCCCGGCGCGGCCGGTGATGGCGTAGGCGAGCACGCCGCCGTCGTCGACGACGCGCACGCGCACCGTGGGGGTGGCGCTGCGGGCGTCGGCGAGCCCCGCCTCGTCGAAGCGCCAGAAGGCGTCGAAGGCGGCGCGATCGACGTCGAGCATCTCGGTGCGGTCGCCCCAGCGAGCGCGCCGCATCCGTCCGCGGGCCACACCGCCGACGGCGGGGAGCTGACCGAGGTGGTGGCGCAGGAGGTGCAGCCGTTCGCGCACGGTCCATCCGCAGCGCACGAACGGCTCCTGCTCGGCGACCGTGAGCGCCGACGTCAGCGCCGAGCCGAACCCGTCGGCGGCGAGGCGCCGCGTGCACGTGTCGATCGTCGTGTCGCTGAGCGCGTCGCCGGGCACGGGCGCGACGTAGGCGATGCTGGCGTCGCCGCGCCAGGTGCCGACCCGGAGCCGGTCGTTGCCGTAGTGCAGCACGTCGAGCTTCTTCATGGCGCCGTTCTCACAACAACCGACCATTCTGGCCGCCGATGCGTCGATCGACGCGTAGCCTGCGCCAGGTGCGCATCCTGTGGGGGAGCGATCCCCGCTTCGCCGACCACGACGCCGGCCCCGGCCACCCGGAACGACCGGCGCGCCTGGTGGCCGTCGACAAGGGCGTCGAGCTCGCAGGGCTCGGCGACGCGCTGGTCCGCTTCACGCCGGAGCCGGCCACGCGCGACGCCATCGCCGCCGTCCACCCCGGCGACTACCTGCAGCGCATCGAGGACCTGACGGCGGCCGGTGGGGGCCACATCGACGCCGACACAGCGGTGAGCGCCGGATCGTGGGATGCGCTGTTGCTGGCGGCCGGCGCCGGACTCGGCGCGGTCGACCGGCTGGATGCGGGTGCGGCGGACGTGGCGTTCGTGGCGGTCCGCCCGCCCGGCCATCACGCCACGCCGACACGCCCGATGGGGTTCTGCCTGGTCAACAACGTGGCGGTGACGGCGGCGTCCCTGGCGGCGCGCGGCGCCCGCGTGGCCGTCGTCGACGTCGACGCCCACCACGGCAACGGCACCCAGGACGCGTTCTATGCCGACCCGCGGGTGCTGTTCGTGTCGTTCCACGAGTGGCCGCTGTACCCGGGGACGGGGGCGCTCGACGACGTCGGCCGCGGGGACGGCCTGGGCACGACGATCAACGTCCCGCTGCCGGCGGGCGCCACCGGGGACGTGTACCGCACCGCCATCGACGAGATCGTCGGGCCGCTCGTGGCGGCGCACGGCGCCGACTGGCTGCTGGTCTCGGCGGGGTTCGACGCCCACGTGCGCGACCCGTTGACCGGACTGGCGCTCACCTCAGCCGACTACGCCGCCATCATGGCGTCGCTGGTGTCGCTCGTCCCGGCCGGCCGCACCGTGGCCTTCCTCGAGGGGGGCTATGACCTCCCGGCGCTGGAGGCCTGTGTCGGTGCCACCCTCGCCCGCCTGGCGGAACGCCGCGTGGTGCTCGAGGACGAGTCGGCGCACGGTCCCGGCCATCCGGTGATCCAGGCGGTGCGCCGCACCCGGGAAGCCCTCGGCCTGCCGCTCGGCTGAGGGCAACGGGCTGCAGGACGGTGGGGGCGCTTCGCTACCCTCGGCGCCCGTGGTTCCCGAGCGCCTCCGCCCCATCCTCGACGAAGCCCGGCCGCTGGCCGAGCGGTTCGTGGCGCGCGGCCACCGCATCTACCTGGTGGGTGGCCTCGTGCGCGATCTGCTGATCGGGCGGGACCTGACCGACGGCGTCGACATCGACCTCACCACCGACGCCCGTCCGGAGCAGATCAAGGCCGTGCTCGACGGCTGGGCCGATGCGGTGTGGACCCAGGGCGAGCGGTTCGGGACGATCGGCTGCCGCAAGGACGAGCGGACCTTCGAGATCACGACCCACCGTGCCGAGCGCTACACCGCCGACTCCCGCAAGCCCGAGGTCGAGTTCGCCGATGCCATCGAGGCCGACCTCTCGCGGCGGGACTTCACCGTCAACGCCATGGCGCTCGAGCTGCCCGAGCCCCGCCTCATCGACCCGTTCGACGGCGCCGGGGACCTCGCCGCTGCGCGGCTGCGCACGCCGCTGTCGCCGGAGGACTCCTTCCTCGACGATCCCCTGCGCATGCTTCGGGCCGCCCGGTTCATCGCTGGGTACGGCCTCGTCCCCGACGCCGAGCTGGTCGACGCCGTCCGCACCTACCGGAGCCGGCTCGAGATCGTGTCGGCCGAGCGCATCCGCGACGAGCTGGACAAGCTGATCGTCGTCGATGACCCGGCCGCCGGTCTGTGGTTCCTCGTCGACACCGGCCTCGCCGACGAGTTCCTGCCCGAGCTGGCGTCGATGCGCCTCGAGCAAGATCCGATCCACCGCCACAAGGACGTGCTGACGCACACGATCGCCGTCGTGGGAAAGGTGGCGGCCACCCGCGACGGCGTCCCGAACCGCATCACGCGCCTCGCCGCGCTGTTCCACGACGTCGGCAAGCCGCGCACCCGCGCCATCGGCGACGGCGGGGTCAGCTTCCACCACCACGAGGTGGTCGGCGCCCGCATGACCCGCGACCGGCTGCGGGCCCTGCGCTACTCCAACGACGATGTCGAGGCGATCACGCAGCTCGTCTACCTACACCTGCGGTTCCACACCTACCGCATGGGGTGGACCGACGCCGCCGTGCGCCGGTTCGTGCGTGATGCGGGGCCGTTGCTCGACGAGCTGATCGAGCTGACCCGCTGCGACTGCACCACGCGCAACAAGCGCAAGGCCGAGACGCTGGCCCGCCGCATGGACGAGCTCGAGGAGCGCATCGCTGCGCTGCGTGAGGCAGAGGAGCTGGCGTCGATCCGGCCCGACCTCGACGGCCGTCGTGTGATGGAGCACCTCGGGTTGCCGCCGGGCCCGGTCGTCGGTGAGGCGCTGTCGTACCTGCTCGAGGTGCGCCTCGAGGAGGGCCCGCTCACCGAGGACGAGGCGCTGGCCCGCCTCGATACCTGGTGGGCGGCACGCTCCGCCGCCGTCTGAGGAGATACCGATCGGCCGGGTGCCCGCCGAGTCCCCTCAGATGCCTTCTTTGCGGGCGCGCACCAGGAGGGTGGCGGGGACCCAGGCCATGGCCTGGCTCCAGAACGCCGAGCGGATGGCGTCGGCCGGTGGCTCGGGCTCGAGCAGCGTGTCCACCCGGAAGTTGGCCCGGGACAGGCCGGTGAAGATGTCCGACACGGTGCGCGGGTATTCGGCGCCCGAGGCGTCGTCGGTGCTCCACGGGCGCGAGCTGCGATCCCAGTAGGTGCGCCCGACGCGCAGGTCGGCGCCGACGACCGCCGAGGCCGGGTGGCTGACCGAGAACACCAGCGGGCACTCCTGGCGCAGCACCCGGTGCGCCTGCCGGTAGACGCGATCGAGGTCCGGCACGTTCGAGAGGGCGAACACGCTCAGCACGATGTCGATCGTGTCGCCGCGCATGAACGCCAGCTCCCACAGGTCGCCCTCGTGGAGCTCGACGCGCACCTCCTCGCGCTCGCACGCCGACCGCACGGCGTCGAGGCGGGCAGACGACGGGTCGACGGTGATCACCTTCGCACCCTGCTTGGCGAGGGCGATCGAGGCGTGCCCGGCGCCGCAGCCGAGCTCGAGCACCCGCTTGCCCTCCACGTTGCCGAGCAGGCGGAACAGCCGTTCATCGGGCAGGTCCGGACCGTACGGCACGACGTCGAAGCCGAGGTGCGCCTCGGTGGGGAAGGACGCGGCGTGGTCGAGCGCTTCGGGAGCGGCGGCGGGCGCCTCACCGGCGGCGCGCAGGTGCCGTGCCGTGGGGTGGCTCGCCGTGATGTCGCCGTCGGATCCCGCTCCGCTGTCCATCGCTGCTCCAGCTGCTCCTCGTCCGCCTCGACGGGTGGCGGCGCCGGCCGCAGCGCGACGCGCGCGGCACGTCAAGTGTGGCGCGCCTGGCCCGACGCATCAGGGACCGGCGGCGACCGCCGCTGAGGCGGCGTCAGCGCGGGGTCAGCGAGACATCAGCGGGGGAGCTGGTCGATCATCGACGCGCCGGGGACCTCGACCGACTGCGCCGCCGTCTGCCAGCTCACGTCCCGGTTGCCGGGCTTGGTGAAGTAGACGGCGGCGATGCGGTCGATGTTCGCCGGATCGAGCACCAACGGGGCTCGCTGGTACTGGCAGACCGATCGCAGGATCTTGCAGACCTCGCCCGGCAGGTAGGGGCGCAGGTCGCCATCGCCGTTCTCGCGGCTGACCTTGCGCAGGTATGCCGGTGCGCCGTTCTGCACCTCGACGCCGTACGCCGCCGACACGCGCCGCAGCACCTCGTCGAACTCCTCGTCGGAGATCGGTCGCACGAAGATCTTCGACTGGATGCGTCGGAAGAACGCCTCGTCGCCGAGCGATGCCGGCTCGAGGTTCGTCGACAGCACGATCTTGGTCTCGAACGGGATCTGGAACTTCACGCCGTACGCCAGCGAGAGGAAGTCCAGGCGCCGGTCGAGCGGCACGATCCAGCGGTTGAGCAGCTGGGCGGGCGTCATGAGCTGGCGGCCGAAGTCGTCGATGACGAAGATGCCGTTGTTGGCCTGCATCTGCAGCGGCGCCAGGTAGATGCCCGTGGACGACTCGTAGCGCAGGTCGAGCGAGTCGGCCTGGAGCTCGCCGCCGGCGATGATGGCCGGGCGGTGGCAGAGCACCCAGCGACGGTCGATCTCGGCCGGCTGGGGCTCGATGGCGATGTGGACCGCCGGGTCGAACACCTGGATGATCTGGCTGTCGACCTCGACCGCTCGGGGCACGACCACCGGGTCGGTGTAGATGCGGATCATGCGCTCGGCGATGGACGTCTTGCCGGTGCCGGGCGGGCCGTACAGGAACATGGCGCCTTCGGCGATGAGCGCCGGGCCGACCTCGTCCAGCAGGGCGTCGTTGATGACCAGGTCGGAAAAGGCGGTGCGCATGGCGTCGCGGGTGATGTCGACGTAGATGCGCTGGGCCAGCACCACCCGCGAGTACTCCGACAGCGGCACGGGCGCGGCGCCGGCGTACCGGCTGAGCTGCATGCGGTCCTGGGCCTGCTGGCGCCCGTGGTCGGTCAGCGCCAGCTGGTAGTCCCGACCGTCGAGGCCCTGGATCTCGAACAGCCGCAGCTCGCGCATGTCCTCGATCAGCTTGGTCACGAGCTGCGGGCTCACGCACAGGCCCTCGGCCAGACGCAGCGTGGAGGTCCGGCCTTCGAAAAGCGCCCGGCGCAGCGTCAGGTCCTGCAGGAGCGCCTCGGGGACGCCTGCTTCGTCGAGGTCTCTCGGCGGGCGCAACCCGAGGCGCGCGACGACAGCTTCTCCCAGATCGGTCAGCGACATGTGGTGCCCATCGGCCGGAACCCCCCGGTTGTTGAGCTTCGGCGGCTCCGGGTGCCGTCGACGCTCGCCCGCCCGGACCAGGGGGTGGCTCGCTACCCTGGCCGACCGTGCCGTTCCTGTCGGAAGCGACGACCGCGCAGCCGCCCACGGGTGAGATCGACTACCGGCTGGCGCGCCGGCAGCTCCTGAGCGAGTTCCGCAAGGGGCGCCTGGCCCAGCACGAGATCTGCGATGCGCAGCCCGAGCTGGTCCGGGTGGCCCGTGAAGCGAGCTCGCCGACGTCGGTGGCGTGCCCGGTGTGCGACGACGGCTTGTTGGTGCATGTGACGTTCGTGTTCGGGCCGCGCCTACCCAAGCACGGTCGTTGCGTAACCTCTCTCAAGGAGCTGAAGGCCCTGGCACGGCAATCCGGCGACTTCTCGGTGTACGTCGTGGAGGTCTGTCCCGAGTGCCGGTGGAACCACCTCGCCCGGTCCTTCCCGCTCAAGCCGCGTCGCTGAGGCGCAGCGCCCCGATTCGCACCCCCCACCTCTGAGGCACCATGCCGCGCCGAGCCAAGTCCCCACGCCGGAAACGGTCCATCCTGTGGCGCACCCGCAACATCTTCCTGGTGATGCTGCTGCTGTTCGTGGCCGCCGCCGCCGGCATGGTCTCGGTGTTCTGGAACAAGGTCGAGCTTCCCGAGGCGTCGCCCGTGCTCGCCGAGACCACCTACATCTGCTCGTCGGAGGTCACCGGGACCTGCACCGCTGACAACTCCATCGCCCAGCTCAGCGGCGGGGAGGACCGGGAGCTCGTCACCTACGAAGAGATCCCGCAGGTGCTCATCGACGCCGTGCTCGCCACCGAGGACAAGGACTTCTTCGAGCACAAGGGCGTCGATCCGGTGGGTGTCGCCCGCGCCTTCTGGTCCAACGTCACCTCCGAGGACGGCGAGCTGAGCCAGGGCGGCTCCACGATCACCCAGCAGTACGTCAAGAACGTCTTCTTGACCCAGGAGCGCACCTTCGATCGCAAGACCCGTGAGGCGGTGATGGCGCTCAAGCTCGAGCGGGAGCTCCCCAAGAAGGAGATCCTCGAGCGGTACCTCAACACGATCTACTTCGGGCGCGGCGCCTACGGGGTGTCGGCGGCGTCCCGTGACTACTTCGGCAAGGACCTGGCCCAGATCGGCCTGCCCGAGGCGGCCTACCTCGCAGGCATCATCCGCGCGCCCGAGGCCGCCGACGCCAACCTGCCGTCGACGGACCCGAAGGCGGCGGCCCAGCGGGAGGCGGCGACCGAGCGGCGCTCGCAAGTGCTGGGTCAGATGCTGACGCAGGGCAAGATCACCCAGGCCGAGCACGACCTCGTCGACGACATGGGTTGGGACTACGTCGTCGAACGCTCGACGGGCAAGAACTTCGGCAACGTGAAGCACTCGGAGCTCGGCTCGGAGTACTTCATCGAGTACGTGCGCCAGTGGCTGCTGCGCCAGGACGTCTTCCCGGTGACCGATGCCGAGATCTACGGCGGCGGCCTGCGCGTCTACACGACCATCGACTGGAACGCCCAGGCCAAGGCCTACGAGGCCATCTTCAGCGAGCTCAACCGACCCGACGACCCGGCGGCGTCGATCGTGGCCGTCGACCACGACGGCAACGTGCGGGCGATGGTCGGCGGTTTCGACTGGAACGCGTCGCAGGTGAACCTCGCTGCCGGCGCCGAGGGCGGGGGCAGCGGTCGCCAGCCCGGATCGTCCTTCAAGACGTTCGCGTTGGTGTCGGCGCTCGAGCAGGGCATGTCGCTTGGCCAGTACTACAACGCCCCCGGCCGCATGAAGCTCAACCTCGCCGGCGGTGAGGTGTGGGACGTCGGCAACTACGGCGACGCCGGGCTCGGCACGCTCGACCTGGTGGAGTCGACCGTGCGCTCGTCCAACACGGCGTACGCCCAGCTGGCCCTCGACGTCGGTGCATCGAACATCGTCGAGACGGCGCATCGGATGGGCGTGACCGGCAGCCTGCCCGAGTTCCCCGCCGTGGTGCTCGGCACCGGGTCGGTGTCGGTGCTCGACATGGCCGCCGGGTACTCGACGCTCGCCGCCGAGGGCATGAAGGTCGGCCCGCACGTGGTGTCGAAGGTCACCGACGCCGACGGCACGGTGCTCTACGAGCGCGAGCGCGACGAACCGGCGCAGCGGGTCGTGGACGAGCAGATCGCCAAGAACGTCAACTGGGTCCTGAGCCAGGTCGTGCAGCGCGGCACCGGCACCAAGGCGCAGTTCGTCCAGCCGGTCGCCGGCAAGACGGGGACGACCGAGGACTACCGAGACGCCTGGTTCGCCGGCTTCACCTGCCACTACACCGCAGCGGTGTGGGTGGGCTACCCGGGCAACGAGACGCGGTACATGAAGGGCGTGCACGGCATCGACGTCGCCGGCGGCACCTTCCCGACGCAGATCTGGCAGCGGTTCATGTCGAGCATGGACGACGGCTCCGACGGTTGCCCGCAGTTCGAGTCGGCGAGCTACGCCCCGGTGGCGGCCGAGGGCACCTACGTCGACACCACCCCGGGCTCGATCGATCCGTCGGCGGTGTCGAGCACGTCGTCGACGTCGTCCACCTCGTCGACCTCGTCGACCGTGCCGTCGTCGTCGACCTCCACGACGGCGTCCACGTCCACGACCGTGCCGACGTCGTCGTCGACGGTGCCGTCGAGCACGGTGCCGAGCTCCACGGTGCCGCCCGGCCCCGGCGGTGCCGGCGTGGGCGCGGCATCCGATCCCTGACCCAGCGGTGGCTTTCCTCGCGCCGGTCTGCGACCGGTAGCCTGTCTCGCCGTGGCAACCGTGCTCTTGGCGACCGATGCGGACTGGGTGCTCGACGAGGTCGAGGCAGCCCTGGTCGACGAGCAGACAGCCATCGCCCGAGTGCGCCGCGGGGTCGACGTGCTGCCGGCCATCGCCGAGGTCCAGCCGACGCTGGTCGTCGTCGACCTGCAGATCGGCAACATGGGCGGCATGGCGGTGTGCATGTCGATCCGCCACGAGCAGGCGGCCGGGCGGCTCGGTGACCTGCCGGTGCTGATGCTGCTCGATCGCGAGGCGGACGTGTTCCTGGCCCAGCGGTCGCATGCCGACGGTTGGCTGATCAAGCCGCTCGACGCCTTCCGCCTGCGCCGGGCCACGGAGGCGCTGCTCGCCGGCTACTCCTACGTCGAGGGCGTGCCGCTCGACGAGGACGCCGACGAGGCTGAGCTCGCCGACGCCTGATTCCGTCTCCGAACGCCTTTTCCCCACCCAGGTTCGCCTGGGTACACTGTCGCCTCCACCGGGGTGTGGCGCAGCTTGGCAGCGCGCTTCGTTCGGGACGAAGAGGCCGTGGGTTCAAATCCCGCCACCCCGACCACCGGAAATTGGGCTGGGCAGTCCGGAATGCCGGACTGCCCAGCCCAATTTCGGCGTTGGGGTAGCGTCCGGCGGCATGCGGCTCGACGAGTTCCAGGCCCTGATGGAGCAGCTCTACGGGGCTGTTGACCGTGAGCGGGGCATCCCGTCGACGGTGGCCTGGATCGCCGAGGAGGTCGGCGAGCTGGCGCAGGCCGTGCGCAAGGGCACGCGGGATCAACAGCTGCACGAGCTCGGTGATGTGCTGGCGTGGGTTGCCTCGCTGGCGAACCAGCTCGACCTGAGCCTCACAGAGGCCGTGCAGCGCTACGTCGACGACCCGCCCCGCTAGGGCGTGGCCGCCGGTTGCGCCTGACGGCCTGGGCGGCGGGTCAGCCGCGGGAGCCGTGGGCCAGCAGGGCCTCGGCGATCTGCACGGCGTTGAGGGCGGCGCCCTTGCGCAGGTTGTCGCCGGACAGGAACAGCGCCAAGCCGTTGGCGACGGTGGGATCGCGGCGGATGCGCCCGACCTGGGTGGTGTCGCCGCCGGTCACCTGCAACGGCGTGGGGATGTCGGTCAGCTCGACGCCGGGCGCCTTGACGAGCAGGCCGCGAGCGCGCTCAGGGTCGATCTCGTCGCGGAAGCGGGCGTTGATCGACAGCGAGTGGCCGCTGAACACGGGGACCCGCACGCAGGTGGCGCTGACGGCGAGCTCGGGCGCCTCGAGGATCTTGCGGGACTCGTTGCGCAGCTTCTGCTCCTCGTCGGTCTCCTCGAGACCGTCGTCGACCAGGCCGCCGGCGAACGGGATCACGTTGTAGGCGATGGGCCGGGGGAACTTCTGCGGCTCGGGGAACTCGACCGCCATGCCGCTCATGGCCAGCGCCGGGGCGGCATCGCCGACCTTCTGGATCTGCTCGTCGAGCTCGGCGGTGCCGGCGAGCCCGGCGCCCGAGACGGCTTGATAGGACGAGACGACCATCGCCTCGAGCCCGGCTGCGGCGTGCAGCGGCTTGAGCACGGGCATGGCGACCATCGTCGTGCAGTTGGGGTTGGCCACGATGCCCTTGGGGATGGACGCCAGGGCATGGGCGTTGACCTCGGGCACGACCAGCGGGACGTCGGGATCCATGCGCCAGGCGGAGCTGTTGTCGATGACGGTCGGGCCCTGCGCCGCCACGGCCTCGGCGAGGCGCTTGCTGGTGGCGCCGCCGGCCGACATCAGCACGACGTCGAGGCCGGCGTACGAGGCGGTGTCGGCGTCTTCGACGGTGACGTCACCGCCTGCCCAGGGGAGTTTGCGGCCCGCAGACCGGCTGGATGCGAAGTACCGCATCTCGTCGACGGGGAACTGGCGCTCGGCCAGGATGGCGCGCATGACCGCGCCGACCTGACCTGTGGCTCCGACTACTCCGACACGCATAGGGCGTCAAGGCTAGTGCCCGCTTCGGGGTCCGGCGCCATCGAAATTGTCGCCGCCGTGCCCCGGCGTGCCGTGGCTCCGGGGTCGATCAGTCGACCAGGGCGGGGCCGTCGTGCAGCGCGAACGCCGTGTGCAGCAGCTGCACGGCTCGCTCCAGCTCGGCCTCGGCCACGACGCACGAGATGCGGATGGCCGACGTCGAGATCATCTCGATGTTGATGCCGTTGGCCGCCAGCGTCTCGAACACGGTGGCCGCCACGCCCGGATGGGTCTTCATGCCCGCACCCACGACCGACACCCGGCCGATGGCGTCGTCGGTGGTCACGCCGGTGGCGCCGAGGGTGCGCTGGAGGGCTTCGCACGTCGCCTGCGCGGTGGCGGCGTCGCCGTGAGGGACCGTGAACGAGATGTCGGTGCGCCCCTCGGCCGAGGTGTTCTGCACGATCATGTCGACGTTCACCAAGGCGTCGGCGAGGGCCCGGAACAGCTGACCGGCGATGCCGGGCCGGTCGTCCACACCGGTGATGGTGACCTTCGCCTCGTCGGTGTCGTGCACGACCGCAGAGATGATCGCCTGTTCCATGTCGTCGGCCTCCTTGGACACCATCGTCCCGTGCTCCCACGTGAACGCCGACCGCACGTGCAGGTCGACCCCGTGGGTCCTGGCGTACTCCACCGAGCGCATCGCCGGCTTGGGGCAACCCGCCGCCGTCATCTCCAGCAGCTCGTCGAAGCTGATCCGGTCGATCTTGCGGGCGTCGTCGACGAGCCGGGGGTCGCTGGTGAACACGCCGGACACGTCGGTGTAGAGCTCGCACAGGTCAGCGCCGAGCGCGTGGGCCAGGGCGACGGCGGTGGTGTCGGAGCCGCCCCGCCCCAGGAAGGTCACGTTCTGGTCGGTCGAGACGCCCTGGGCCCCACCGACCACCGCCACCTTGCCGGCGTCGAGCGCGGCGCGGATGCGGTCGGGACGGACGTCGACGATCTTGGCGTTGGTGTGCACCGTGTCGGTGATGAACCCGGCCTGGCTGCCGGTGAACGACTCGGCCTCGACGCCGCGGTCGGCGATGGCCATGCACAGCAGCGCCATGGCCTTGCGCTCGCCGGCCGTGACCAGCATGTCCATCTCGCGGCCCGGGTGCGTGCTCGAGACCTCCCGTGCCATGCGCAGCAGCTCGTCGGTCTCCTTGCCCATGGCGCTGATCACCACGACGACCTGGTTGCCCCGTCGCACGGTGCGCGCCACGTTGTCGGCGACGGTGCGCATGCGCTCCGCGTCGCCGACCGAGGTGCCGCCGAACTTCTGCACGAGCAAGGCCATAGGGAGCGCAGGCTACCGCCGAGGTCGCGCCGTCACGAAGGCCGCCCCCGTGCGCCCCCGGCGCCGGCGCTAGGTTCTCGGCCCGATGGCCAGGCAACCCGCACGCCACACCCCGAGCGGTCGGGGCGCGCCGCGCACCTCGATGGCGCCGAGCGCGTCGCGCCGCGCCGAGGCCGACGAGGCGCTGGCCCGCCAGCAGCGCACCCAGCGGCTGGTGCTGGTCCTCGCCGTCGCCGTCCTGGTGGCGTTCGTGGTCGGCATGGTCCTGGCCTTCCGGGCGCAGGGTGGTGACGGCACGGCCTCGACGGGCACGGCGCCGGTGTCGACGACCGCGAGCACGGTCGTCGATCCGAACCAACCGCCGGTCACCGCCGCCGGACCGCCGGTCCAGGTCGACGCCGTGGCGCCCGGCGAGCAGCTGGCGGCGCCCACGCCGTGCCCTGCCTTCGACGGATCGGCGCCGCGCGTCACCAGCTTCGCCGAGCCCCCGCCCCTGTGCATCGACCCGAATCGCAACTACACCTTGACGATGCGGACCTCGGTCGGCGACCTGGTGTTCTTCCTCAACCCCAAGCAGGGCGAGGCGGCGATCAACAACTTCCTCGTCCTCGCCGCGTACCACTACTACGACGGCCTGCCCCTCACGAAGATCGACCCGCTGGTCGACATGCAGGTCGACCCGCAGTTCACGAACCCGACCGGGGTGACCAGTCCCGGCTACCCGGTGCCGCTGAACGCCGCCGTGACCATCGTGAACCCCGGATCGCTGGCGTTGCTCGGCACGAACGACCCCGGCCGCGAGGCGGCGGGCTTCAAGGTGGCGCTCGGCCAGGACGCGGTGGGTTGGACCGAGGACTCGCCGATCATCGGGCTGCTGCTCGACGGGCTCGAGCCCCTGCAGGCGATCCGCGAGGCGGGCACCCCCAAGACGGGCGAGCCGACCCGGGTGGTGACGATCGAGGCCATGACGATCGAGCCCGGTGGCGAGGCCAAGACGCCACCCGCCGGCGCCACCCCCTGACCCAGGGCCACGGCGACACCGCCACGGCGCCACGGCCACAGCACGACGACGACACGACGACACGACCAGGAGCACAACGGGATGGGTACCGACAAGCGGGAGCGACAGAAGGCTGGCCGCCAGGCGCGCCTCGATGCGGCACGGCAGCAGGAGGCAGCGGCGGAGCGCCGCCGCCGGGCCACCTCGATCGGCGCCGGCCTCGGCCTCGTCGTCGTGGTCGTCGTGGCGATCCTGGTGGTGTCGCAGCGCGACAACACGGATGACACGGCGGCATCGACGACCTCGACGGCGTCGACCATCGCGCCCGGGTCCACCGACACGGTGCCGGTGAGCTTCGTCTACGGCAACGGGCCGTGCGCACCCGACGCCGGGGTGGAAGCTCCCGTGCGTTCGTTCACCGACGCGCCCCAGCAGTGCATCGATCCCGAGATGCAGTACGTCGCCACGTTCACCACGACGGCGGGCACCGTCAAGGTGCTGCTCGACACCGAGCGGACCCCGGGGACGGCCAACAACTTCGTGACCCTGTCGCGCTACGGCTACTACGACGACTCGCAGATCTTCCGTGCCGACCAGTCGATCGACATCATCCAGGGCGGGGGGCCGACGACCAACAGCGCCACCGACCCGGGCCCCGGCTACACGATCCCCGACGAGGGGGAGGGGTTCACCTACGTTCCCGGTCAGCTCGTGATGGCACGGTCGCAGGCGCCGAACTCGGCGAGCGCCCAGTTCTTCTTCACTGCCGGACCGAACGCGTCGGCCCTGGACGAGGCCGGCACCTACGTCGTGTTCGGCAACGTGATCGAAGGCCTCGACATCGTCGAGTCGATCCTGGCGTCGAGCACCGGGTCCGGCAGCCTCGGCGGGCAGCCCGACCCGACGGTGATCGTGACGTCGGTGCAGATCGAAGAGCTGGCGCCGGGCTCGGTGACCACCACCACGGCACTGGTGACGGCAGCACCCGAGGACGACGTCGCCCTCCTGCCGGACACGACGCCGACTCCGTAGGTCGACGGACCGTCAGCTCGGTCGAGTCCGCTCAGATCGCCAGCTTGCGCTTGGCGGAGCGCAGGGCTTCGCCGGTGTTGCCGGCCGAGCTGAACGTGCGCGCCGGTGCTGCCAGCGCCTCGGCGACGAGGTCGCCGACCGCCTGCGGTCCCGAGAGGCCGGCGGCCTGCCACAGGTACAGCGACAGCGCGCCGGGGATGGCGTTGATCTCGTTGAACGCCACGCGCTCGGCGCCGTCCCACAGGAAGTCGATGCGGGCGATCCCGCGGATGCGTGCGGGCTCGGCCAGGAGGGTTGCGTGGCGGACGATGGCCGCCGCCACGCCGTCGGGCAGCTGCGCCGGCAGCTCGCGCGGCGCCGTCTCCATGCCCGCACCGGTGCCGCCGAGGTACTTCTCGGCGAACGAGTAGATGCGCTCGCCCTCGGGTCGCAGCGGCCGCTCGATCGGCGAGCACTGGACCTCGGGGTGGGTGCGGACGGCGACGTTGAGGTCGACCCAGCCGTCGAGGTACTGCTCGATGACGGCGCCGTCGCGCAGGTGGACCGATGTCCGCAGCAGCGCCAGGGCGGTGTCGTGGTCGTCGACCGCCTGCACGCCGATGGACGAGCCACCGAAGCGCGGCTTGACGATGTACGGACCGGCGAACGGCGGCGGGGTCGCCGACAGCGGTGCCTGCTCGGCGACGGGGATGTCGAGCGACGCGGCGACGGCGTGCATGGCCAGCTTGTCCATGGCCAGGGCGGCGCCGATCGACGACGGGCCCGTGTAGCGGATGCCGGCCAGATCGAGCGACGCCTGGAGGGTGCCGTCCTCGCCGGGACCGCCGTGGCAGCACAGCAGCGCCACGTCGACGCCGAGCGGTCGCGGCTTGCGTCGCTCCTCCACCCAACCGCCACCGGTGCCCACGACGAGGCGCACCGGCGTGGCCCCCTTCGGCGGGCCTTGGACGTAGTCCTGCGCCTCGAGGCGTGCCGGCACCTCGTACCAGTCGCCGCCGGTGGTCCAGTACAGGGCGGTGACGTCCATCCCGGTGCCGGCGAGCGTGTGGACGACGTGGAGGCCGGTGAGGATGGAGATGTCGTGCTCGGGCGAGGGCCCGCCGAAGACGACGGCGACTCGGGTCATGGGTGCGTTCCTGCGACGGTGGACGATGCGGACGTGGTCCGCAGGCGGTCGGCGTCGTTTCTACTACGGGAAGATGTCGGGGAGGTCGTTCTCGTAGAGCACCGCGTCGCCGTCGCGCAGCTCGGCTCGGACCCATTCGGTGGCGGCGTCACGGTGGGGGAACCAGTGCACCTTCGCCCGCCCGCGGGCGGCGCCGGCGAGCAGGGCGGCGCGGTTGGTGCGGGTGACGATGACCAGGTCGTCGACCTGCGCCGCCGCCTCGCGGGCGAACGCCTCGTTCTCGGCCGCCTGGGTGGCGCCGAGCTCGACCATCCCCGGGGTGACGATCACCCGCCGGCCGGTCGTGTCGATGGCCATCAGGCGCGCCAGCGCCGAGCGGGCGCCCGCCGGGTTCGAGTTGAACGAGTCGTCGATGACCCAGATCCCGCTCGGGCCGCGCTCGACGACCTGGCGGTGGGCCGGGGCGTGGATGTCGGCGACGCCGGCGGGGATGACCGAGGCGTCGAGCCCGACGGCGGTGGCGGCGCCGATGGCGCAGGCGAGGTTCGTGAGCTGCAGGCCACCTTCGGGTGCTGCGGCCTCGAGGGTCTGCCCGCCCACCTCGATCCGCACCCGGGTGGCGTCGTCGTCCCGGCTGAGCTCGATGACGCGCACGTCGAGGTCCGGCGCCACCGACCCGCAGCGCACGACCCGCATGCCGGCGGCGGCGAGCTCGTCGGCGAGCGGCGCCAGCTTCGGGTCGTCGACGTTGAGGACGGCCACCTCGGCGTGCTCGAAGATCTCCCGCTTGGCCGTGACGATGGTGTCGAGCGTCTTCATGCGCTCGAGGTGCACGGGGCCGATGGCGGTGAGGATCGACACCCGCGGCGGCACCCAGCTGCACAGCTCGCGGATCTCGCCCGGGCCGTAGGTGCCCATCTCGGCGATGAAGAACTGGGCGCCGGGGTGCAGCGACTCGTTGACGGCGCGCGCCAGCCCGGCGCGGTTGTTGAAGCTGGCGGGGCTGGGGCAGACCTCGAAGCTGCGACCGAGCAGCGCCCGCACGTACTCCTTGGTCGACGTCTTGCCGTACGAGCCGGTGATAGCGATGACGGTGGGGTCGATGCGGCGCAGCTTCTCGGCGGCCTCGTCGACGAAGCGGCCGAGCATCCGGGCCTCGATGGGCTTGGCGATGGCCGCCGCCGCGTCGATGAGGACCGGCACGAGGAGGGCCACGACCACCAGGCCGACCAGCGACGCCCCGATGAGCGCCGTCACCGCGACGACGACCACCGCCACGGCCGCCGCGATGCCGGCGAGCCGCCTGAGGCGCGCCGTCCAGGCGAGCGACCCGGTGCGCCCGCGCACGGGGAGCCCGATCGGGGTGATGGCGATGAGCACCGCGGTGCCGAGCCACGCAGCGGGGACGTACAGGCCCGCCACGACCGTCACGATCTTCGCCACCGTGGCGGCGGTGTTCGCGGGGCTGCTCCACTGCCAGCGCTGGAAGAACGTCGAGGTGCTGCCCGGCAGGTAGTGCTCGCGCTGGCACACCCGCAGCCAGCGCAGGGCGCTCACGACGGTGGCGGCGACCAGGGCGACGGCGACGGCGGCGGCGACGGCCGGCGAGACGTCGTTCACGGCAGCTGCTGCCCGACGAGGGCGGCCAGGGCGTCGCGCAGCTCGGCGGCCGGGGCCCGCAACGGCGAGTCGTGGGTGCCGCCGGCGACGACCGTCAGCGAGGCGTCGTGCAGGCGGCGGTCGGCCTCCTGGGCGATCCACAACGGCGCCGCCGTGTCGCCCTCGCCCCACACCAACGCCACCGGGCACCGCACGGCGTCGAGCTGGTCCCCGTAGGACTCGTTGACGACGCGCACGAACGTCTCGCGCATGACGCCCGTGGCGGCGTTGTAGTCGGCGGACCCGTACTGCTGGCGGGCGCGCTCCATGCGGGCGTCGCCCACGAGGTGCAGCGCGTGGAGGCGCTTGACGAGGCGGAAACCGAACGGGGAGCGCCCGGCGCCCTCGCGCCGCAGCAGGGGGACGCCGGTGAGCACCAGCGCACGCACCAGGTCGGGGCGCTCGGCGGCGAGGCACACGGCGACACGGCCGCCGAAGCTGTGCCCCAGCAGCACCACGGGGGCCTCGACCTCGTCGGTGGTGTCGATGAGGCGGCCGACGAGGCCGGCGTAGTCGGCGGCGCCCCAGGCCTCGGGCGGTGGCGGGGTGGCACCGAAGCCGGGGAGGTCGGGCGCGATGGCGCTCCAGCCGTCCAGCACGGTGGCGAGATCGGCGCCGGCGCGCCCCCAGCCGTGGAGGCCGATCAGGCCGACGGGGCCGTCGCCGACGCGCTCGGCCAGCACGTCTCCGTCGAGGTAGGCCCGCAGCACGGCGCCAAGGGTACCGGGGCGCTCAGGGCAGTTCGGCAAGCCCGACGAGGCGACCGTCGAGGTGCACCTCGACCGAGCCGACGCCGGCCGCCGTCCACGTGCCGTCGGCGGCGCGGAGCAGCGCCGTCGCCTCGGGCAGCGCTGCCAGGGCCACGCCCTCGGGCGCCAGGGCCACCGTGCGGTGGATCTTCTCGGGGGACCAGGTGTCGGCGCGCGGGATCACGGCCATGTTGGTGACGACGCCGAGGCCGACGGTGAACGCACCGCCGCGGAAGTCGACCATCGGGTCGCACAGCACGTCGGCGCCGGCGTTGGTGCCGGCCAGGACGGCGCCGCCGCGGTAGGCCTCGACGAGGGCGTCGAACAGCGGGGAGTCCTTGAGCACGGACCGGGTGTGCTGCGCGGAGGCGCCGGCGAGGTAGATGAACGACGCGGCGCGGGCCTGCTCGGCCAAGTCGGCGTCCATGGCGTCGGGGCGCGCCAGCACCGGCAGCTCGGTGACGGTGGCGCCGAGGGCGGCGAACCAGGTGCGGGCTTGCTCGACGAGGCGGTCCGGCCGCTCGTACGCCGATCCCGTCGGCAGGACGAGGACCTCGCTGCCGCCGCTGCGTTCGAGCAGGTCACGGTCGAACGTGCACCCGTCGGTCCACTCCCGTCCGCCCACCAGGGCCAGCGTGCCGGTCATGTCGTCGTCCTCTCGTCAGGTGCGCCGGTGCTGGTCGGCGACGGCGTGTCGTCCTCGGCTGTGCCGTGTGGGCGGGCGGCGGCGACCGGGTCCGGCACCCGCCGGTCGGTCGGGGCGCAGACGCCGCCCGCGATGAAGCGCAGGCTCCACGGCGCGGCCGGGATGGTGTCGCGCTCGACGCGAAAGAAGCGCCAGCCGCAGCGGTGCAGCTCCCAGGGCACGTCGCGGTCGAGGTGCAGGGTCCGCAGCTCGCGTCGCCACGTGGCCAGGCTGGCCCGCGCCGTGGCGACCATCCCGGCACGCGCCGCCGGCTCGACCACGACGAGCTTGCCGCCGTCGCGCAGGTGGTCGCGGATCTCGCCGGCGACCACCGACAGGTCGGCGAAGCGGCACAGCTCGGCGACCGTCGTGATGGTGTCGAACGTGGCGTCGGGCCACGGCGCCGAGCCCCCGTCGAGCTGCGCCAGGTCGAACACGTCCCCCACCACCTCGTGGGCCACGGCGGCGGCGCGCGCTTCGAGCGCGGCGCGGGTCGGGCGCGGCCACGCCAGCGCGTGGGCGGGGAGGGTGCCGAAGGGCGCCATGGGCGGTCACGCTACACAGCGGCGCGCGACCGTTGGCGCGCCGAACCTACCCACCGGTAGCTTTGCCGCCCATGACGATCAAGCGTGTCGGTGTCATCGGTTCCGGGATCATGGGTTCGGGCATCGTCGAGGTGGCCGCCAAGGCCGGATTCGACGTGGTGCTGCGCTCCCGCAGGCAGGAGACGGCGGACGCCACCATCGCCGCCCTCGAGAAGTCGCTGGCCCGCCAGGTCGACAAGGGCCGCCTCTCGGAGGAGGACCGCGACGCCACGCTGGCGCGGGTCACCGCCACCTCGGACCTGCACGCGCTGGCCGACTGCGACCTGGTGATCGAGTCCGTGGTCGAGGACCTCGCCACCAAGCAGGAGCTCTTCGTCGAGCTGAACCACATCTGCAAGGACTCGGCGATCATCGCCACCAACACGTCGACCCTCCCGGTCATCGAGATGGCGGTCAAGACGCATCGCCCGGAGAACGTCTGCGGCGTGCACTTCTTCAACCCGGCGCCGATGATGTCGCTCGTCGAGGTCGTCCGCACCCTGGTCACCTCGGACGCCGCCGTCGAGGCCGTCACCGAGTTCGCCACCGCCTGCGGCAAGGACCCGGTGGTCGTCGCCGACCGCGCCGGCTTCATCGTGAACGCCCTGCTGTTCCCGTACCTGAACAACGCCATCCGGATGCTCGAGAACGGCACGGCCTCGATGGAGGACATCGACACGGCGATGAAGGGCGGCTGCAACTTCCCGATGGGCCCGTTCGCGCTGTTGGACCTGGTCGGGCTCGACACGTCGCTCGCCATCCTCGACGCCCTCTACGAGGAGTTCCGGGACCCGAACTTCGCCCCCGCCCCGCGCCTGCGCCGCATGGTCGCCGCCGGGCACCTGGGCCGGAAATCGGGCGAAGGGTTCTACGACTACAGCAAGTAGGGTCGACCCGACCGACCGCCCCTCGCACCTGGAGCCTGCCCCGTGTTCCGTTCCGTACCCGGCGCGCCCCCGGACCCGATCCTGGGTCTCTCCGCGGCCTTCCAGGCCGACGACCGCGACGACAAGATCAACCTCACCGTCGGGGTCTACTGCGAGGCCGACGGGTCGACGCCGGTCCTGGACGTCATCCGCACGGCCGAGCAACGGCTCTACGACACCGAGCGGTCCAAGACGTATCTGCCCATCACCGGGTCGCCGCTGTTCGCCCGGGGTGTGCGGACGCTGCTGTTCGGTGACGACGCCGACCTGGCGGCGCGCAGCGCCGTCGCCGACACGCCTGGCGGCACCGGCGCGCTGAGCGTCGTCGCCCGCCTGGCCTGGGTGACGAGCCACACCACCACCGTGTGGATCTCGAACCCGACGTGGCCGAACCACCGCGCCGTCTTCGCCGACCAAGGCCTCGGCGTGCAGAGCTACCGCTACGCCGACGCGTCCGGCCGGCGCCTGCCCATGGCCGAGCTGCTCGAGGACCTGGGGCGGGCCAACGCCGGCGACCTGGTCGTGCTCCACGGCTGCTGCCACAACCCGACCGGCGCCGACCTCACGCCGTCGGAGTGGAGCCAGATCGCTGAGGTGCTGCTGGCGCGCGGCGCCGCGGCGGTGGTCGACACCGCCTACGTCGGCCTCGGCGACGGCATCGAGCCCGACACCGCCGGCATCCGCATCCTCGCCGAGGCGGGGGTCGAGCTCTTCGTCTGCCTGAGCTTCTCGAAGAACCTCGGCCTCTACGCCGAGCGCGTCGGCGCCCTCGTCACCGTCGGCCCCGGCGCCGAGGCGGTGCACCTGGTCGACAGCCGGGTCAAGGCGTGCGCCCGGTCGATCTACTCGAACCCGCCCAAGCACGGCGGCGAGTCGGCAGCGATCGTGCTGACCGATCCGGAGCTGCACGCGGCGTGGCTCGACGAGCTGGCCGTCATGCGCCAGCGCATCAACGGCCTGCGGTCCCAGCTCGCCGACCAACTCGCCGGCGCCGGCCTGGACCTGTGCCCCGGTGTGGCCACCGGCCGCGGCCTGTTCAGCCTCACCGGCCTGACGAGCGACGAGGTCGTCCGCCTGCGCACCGAGCGCGGCATCTACCTGGTGGAGAACGGCCGCATCAACGTCGCCGCCCTCACCGAGGACAACATCCCGCTCGTGGTCGACGCCTTCGCCCGCCTCCGCCAGTCCTGACCAACCTCGTCACCACTGGATCGGGCGAGGCGGTAGAACTGCGGGGTGCGGATCGAACCACCGCCGACGCCGTGGGCGCTGCCGCCGGCCGACACCGCGGATGACGACGGGGTCGTCGGGGTCGGTGGGGACCTGGAGCCGGGCACGGTGCTGGCGGCCTACCGCCAGGGCCTGTTCCCGATGCCGGCGGGCCGGCGCGGCCCCATCGCCTGGTGGTCGCCCGACCCGCGCGGGATCCTGCCGCTCGACGGGCTCGTGGTGAGCCGGTCGCTGCGCCGCTCGATCCGGCGCTACCGCACGACCGTCGACGCCGCGTTCGACGCCGTCGTGGCCGGCTGCGCCGCCCCCGGTCGGCCGGGAGCGTGGATCACGCCCGAGATCGCCGACGCCTACGGTCGCCTGCACAGCCTCGGCTGGGCGCACTCGGTGGAGACCTGGGACGGCGACGTGCTCGTCGGGGGGCTCTACGGCGTGTCGATCGGCGGGCTCTTCGCCGGCGAGTCGATGTTCCACCGCGCCACGGACGCCTCGAAGGTGGCGCTGGCGCGGCTCGTCGGCGTCCTGCGCGCCGGGGGCGGATCGCTGCTCGATGTGCAGTGGTCGACGCCGCACCTGGCGTCGCTGGGCGTCGTCGACGTGGACCGGGCCACGTACCTGCGCCTGCTCCGCCGAGCCGTCGCCGCCGACGTCGACCCGTTCGGCGACCCGGCGCTGATCGGACCTGACGAACCGTCAGGATGACAGCCGCCCGCCGGGCGCGGGAAACTTACCGGATGGTAACCAGCGGGCAGCACGACGAGACCGGCGGCGCGGCACGGCCCAAGGACCGGCCCTGGATGATGCGGACGTACTCGGGGCATTCGACCGCCAAGGCGTCGAACGAGCTCTACCGCACCAACCTGGCCAAGGGGCAGACCGGCCTGTCCATCGCCTTCGACCTGCCGACGCAGACCGGCTACGACCCCGACGCCCCCGAGGCGCGCGGCGAGGTCGGCAAGGTGGGCGTGCCGGTGTCGCACCTCGGGGACATGGCGACCCTGCTCGACCAGATCCCCGTCGGTGAGATGAACACGTCGATGACGATCAACGCCCCGGCCGCCTGGCTGCTCGGGTTGTACGTCGCCAACGCCGAGGATCAGGGGGTCGACCCGTCCGTGCTGCGCGGCACGACGCAGAACGACATCGTCAAGGAGTACCTGTCGCGCGGGACCTACATCTTCCCGCCGGAGCCGTCGAAGCGGCTGATCGTCGACATGATCGCCTACTGCTCCGAGCACATCCCGCACTGGAACCCCATGAACGTGTGCAGCTACCACCTCCAGGAGGCGGGCGCCACGCCGGTGCAGGAGATCGCCTACAGCCTGGCGACCGCCATCGACGTGCTCGACGCCGTGCGGGACTCCGGCCAGGTCCCGGCCGAGCGCTTCGGTCAGGTGGTGGGATCGATCTCGTTCTTCGTGAACGCCGGCATCCGGTTCATCGAGGAGATGTGCAAGCTGCGGGCGTTCACCGAGCTGTGGGACCGCATCACGCTCGAGCGCTACGGCGTGAGCGACCCCAAGCAGCGCCGCTTCCGCTACGGCGTGCAGGTGAACTCGCTGGGGCTCACCGAGGCCCAGCCCGAGAACAACGTGCAGCGCATCGTGCTCGAGATGCTCGCCGTCACCCTCTCGAAGAAGGCGCGGGCCCGGTCGGTGCAGCTGCCGGCGTGGAACGAGGCGCTCGGCCTGCCCCGGCCGTGGGACCAGCAGTGGTCGCTGCGCATGCAGCAGGTGCTGGCGCTCGAGACCGACCTGCTCGAGTACGGCGACATCTTCGACGGCAGCCACGTCGTCGAGGCCGAGACGGCGGCGCTGGTCGAGGCGGCCCAGGCAGAGCTGGACGAGGTGCTCGCCCTCGGCGGCGCCTTCGCCGCCATCGAGGAGCTCAAGGGCCGCCTCGTCCTGTCGCACACCGAGCGCACGCGCCGCATCGAGTCGGGCGAGCTGCCGGTCGTCGGTGTGAACACCTTCGTCGAGACGGCGCCGTCGCCGCTGGTGGACGAGGACGGCGAGGCCATCTTGAAGGTCGATCCCGCCGTCGAGGCGGAGGCCATCGCCGCCATCGAGGGGTGGCGCGCCGGCCGGGACGCCGCCGCCGTGACCGCCGCCCTCGACGAGCTGCGCCGCGCCGCCGTCGAGGGGTCGAACATCATGCCGCCGACCATCGCCCTCGCCCACGTGGGCGGCACGACGGGCGAGTGGGCCGGTGTGCTGCGCGAGGTGTTCGGCGAGTTCCGGGCGCCGACGGGTGTCGGTGCCGCCGCCGGGCACGCCACCGTGACCGACCGGCTGCGCCAGGTCGCCGACGAGGTGCAGCGCCTGCCGGAAGGCCCGCCCCGGTTCCTGGTGGCCAAGCCCGGCCTCGACGGTCACTCCAACGGCGCCGAGCAGATCGCCGTGGCGGCGCGCGACGCCGGCATGGAGGTCATCTACCAGGGCATCCGGCTCACCCCCGAGCAGATCGTGGCGGTGGCCCGGGACGAGGACGTGGACGTGATCGGGCTGTCGATCCTCTCCGGCAGCCACCTGCAGCTGGTCCCTGCCGTGCTCGAGCAGCTGCGCGCCGCCGGCGTGCAGGCGCCGGTGGTCGTCGGCGGCATCATCCCCGAAGACGATCGTCCCGTGCTGCTGGCCCAGGGCGTCGCCGCGGTGTACACGCCCAAGGACTTCGAGCTGGGCAAGCTGATGCTCGACGTGCTGGAGCTCGTCCAGCGCGCTCGCGCTGCCGCCTGAAGGGCGGATCAGTGCTGTTCGACTGAGCCAATCGGCGCGCCGGGCGCGGGCACGAACACGCTGCGCGGCGCTTGATTACGCCGCGTCGCCGCCGATCTAAGAGGGGTGGATCGCCGGGGGCTCGTCTGGGTTGGCATCGGGGCCGTCGGCCTCGGCCTGGGCATCGCCGCGGCGGTGTGGAACGCGGTCCAGTTCGCCGTGATCGCCGGCGCGCTGGCGCTGGTGGCCGGGGTGGCCGGCGCCCGGCTGGTCGTGGCGCTGCGGGCGGCGCGCTCGACGATCGAGGAGCTCAGCGGTGAGGTCGACCACCTCCGCGGCGATCTCGATCACGAGGCGTCCAAGCGCGAGGACCTCGAGCAGCAGCTGTCGAGCCGCATCCAGCTCACGTCGGTGCGCCGCGGCACGCAGTACGACGCGCTGACCGACCCGGTGACCGGCCTGTTCTCCGAGGGGTACTTCACCGTCGCCCTCGAGGCGCGCATCGCCTCGGCGCGGCGCAACCTCAAGCCGGTGGCGGTGGTGGTGATGGAGGTCATCGAAGGGCTCCGCGACGGTGCGCCGCATCCCGCCGACGCCACGGTCGTCGCCCACTCGATCGGCCAGACGATCCGCGAGTCCGACACGGCGTGCCGCCTGATGGACGGCGGGTACGCGCTGGTGCTCGAGGACACGTCGGAGACGGGCGCCATCTGGACGGTCGAGCGGATCCGGCGCGAGCTGTCGGCGCAGGCACCGGACCTGACGATGTGGGCAGGGGTGGCCTGCTATCCGGCGCACGGGTTCTCGACGGAGGACGTGCTCGACCGGGCCGACGTGGCCCTCGACATGGCGCGCGAGTGGCGCCAGGACCGCATCGAGGTCGCCACGGCCGAGTAGGTCAGCGGTGCCAGTCGATGCGTTCGCCGGTGCCGGCGTCCGGATCGTCGGCGCCGAGCGGTCGGCCGGCATGGCGCAGCCGTCCGGGGGTGGCCGAGAGGCGGGCGATCAGGCCCTGCATCAGCACGCCGTCGACGCGCGCCAAGGCCTGGCGCTGACCCAGGTGCGGGTCGGCGACGAGCGCGGGCACGTCGTAGACGGGCGCGGCGGCGGCCTCGACGGCGTCGAAGGCGGCGAGCACCTCGTCCCGGGTGCGCTCGGCGATCCACGCCGCCACGAGGGCGTCGACCTCGGCGCGATGCTCGACCCGACCGGCGAACGTGGCGAAGCGCTCGTCGTCGCCGGCGCCGACCAGGGCGATGACCCGTGCCGCCACCGACTCGGCCGACGACGAGACGGCCACCCAGTGCCCGTCGGCGGTGCGGTAGGTGTTGCGCGGCACGGTGTAGGGGATGCCCGAGCCCAGCCGTGGCTGGACGTAGCCGAGCCGGTCGTAGGCGCTGACCACCGGGCCCATGATGTGCAGCATCGACTCGAGCAGGTTGACGTCGACCACCTGACCGACACCGCTGTGCACGGCGACCATGGTGGCGAAGGCGGCGACGATGGCAGTCAGCTCGTCGGTCAGGGCGATGGGCGGGAGCATCGGCGCGCCGTCGGGCTCGCCGTTGACGGCGGCGAACCCCGACATCGCCTCGGCCAGCGTGGCGAAGCCGGCCCGGTGCGCGTACGGCCCGTCCTGCCCGAAGCCGGTGACGCGGGTGATGACCAGGCGGTCGTTGGCGGCGAGCAGGTCGTCGGGCGCCAGCCCGAGCGCTTCGAGCTTGCCCGGACGGAGGTTCTCGACGAGCACGTCGGCCTCGGCCAGGAGGCGGCGCAGCACGGCCAGGTCGTCGGCATGGCGCAGGTCGAGGGTGACGAAGCGCTTGTTGCGGTTGGCCAGCTTGAAGAACAGGCTCGTGCCGTCGTCGGGATCGAGCCACGCCATGCGACGCAGCGTGTCGCCGCCGTCGGGGTGCTCGACCTTGATGACGTCGGCGCCGAAGTCGGCCAGGTAGCGGGCGCAGTTGGGCCCGGCGAGCACCGTCGCCAGATCGATCACCCGCAGCCCGTCGAGTGGTGGAGCGCCGGGTTCGCTCATGGTCCCAGGAGCGCCAGCGGGATGACGCCGATGCCGTCGGTCCGGCGGTAGGCGTCGGTGCCGGTCGTCAGGACCGCCGCGTCGAGGAGGTCGGGGCCCAAGGTCCCCGCCAGCCATCGGAGGTGGCGAACGTCGCGGTCGGTCACGGTTGCGGAGAGCTTGACCTCCAGGGCGACGACGCGTTGGTCTGCCCGCACGACGACGCAATCGATCTCTCGCTCGCCGCCCTTGGTCCGGAGGTGCGAGACCCTGGACTCGGCAGCCTGGGCGAACACCCGGGTGCAGAGAACCGCCAGGGACTCGAACAGGGCCCCCAGGTAGGTGCCGTCGCGAGGGAGCGCCGACGGACCGTCACCGTGGAGGAGGGCTTCGGCTTCTAGACCCAGCAGGCGAGCAGCGAGCGCGGGATCGGCGAGGTGGTGCTTGGGTCCTGAGGTGAGGCGTGTGAACTGGTTGCTCGATGGGCTCCATGCCGGTAGCGGATCGAGGATCCACAGACGTTCGAGCGCCTCCCGGTACGGGACGGTGGTCGTCCGTGCCGGCTTGTCGTCCTCGCCGGCGGTGGCGGCGTCGCGAATGCGGTCATAGGAGGTGGTCGTCGAGATGGCAGCGGCGAAGGCACGCAGCCATCGGCGCAAGGTCTCCGGGCGCCGAACGGACAACCCGACCTCCGGGAGGTCGGCATCGATGATGCGATCCAGGTAGCCGTCGAGCGCGGCACGACGTGCCCGACCTGCGGGCAGTCGGAGGCCGGGGAAGCCACCAGCGACGATCTCCTCGGTGTAGGTCGTGAGATCGACGTCGGTCCGGCCGTGGAGCTCCGGCCGTGTTCCCTCGAGGAGCGCCGTCAACGAGACGGTCGGCGACTCGACCCCGCGCTCGGGCAGGGTGAGCGGTCGAAGTCGGATCGGTACGATCCGACCGGCACCGGAATGGGTCTGGCGCGTCGGCGGCGAGGCCGATCCCGTGAGGATGAAGCTCCCCGGAGGCGTCGCCGGGGCGTCACATGCCCGCCGCACCAGGTCCCAGGCCGGCTGGTAGCGCTGCCACTCGTCGATGATCACCGGGCGAGTGCCGTCGATGACGCGTGCGGGCTGGGCGGTGACGAGCTCCAGTGTGGCCGGGTCGTCCAGACGGGTGATCGTGCCGCCGCGTTGCAGCGCGGTCGATGTCTTGCCGACGGCTCGGGGGCCCTCCAGGCTGATTGCGGGCAGCGCGGTGAGCAACTCGTCCAACTCGTCGTCCACGATTCGTCGGACATAGGAGGGCTCGGCGCGGTCCACGGTGCCTACGCTACCATTCGTCGGCATATAACAAGACTATTCGTCGGGTGCCAACGCTACGGTTCGCCGGTACTGAACACTACAATTCGTCAGCAGCGCATCGTCGGCTCATCAAGGGCCTGCCGCCGTGTCCGCTCATCGGTCGACGGGGATGGTGAAGCATCGGTCGGAGAGGTCGCCGAAGGCGTACTCCGGATAGGCGCCGCCGAACATGCCGCGCGTCTGCTCGGTCCACGCCAGCGCCGCCGGGTCCGAGATGCGGTGGTGGATCTGGTTGATGCCGCCCTCGTAGACCCGGTACTCCGCCCAGCAGCCGGGGAAGTCCTTGACGCTCGCCACCTCGACCCACACGGCATCGCCGGTGAGGCCGAACGTGCGCACCCGGTTGCGGTGGGTGTGGCCGGCGAAGTAGCCGCGGATGTTGCGGTGCGCCGCCACCACCTCGACCAGGCGCTCCGAGTCGTCGGGGTTGATGCCGAAGTAGCCGTCCGGACGTTGGCTGGAGCCGGGGTTCCAGCAGTGGTGGTGGCCGAAGACGAGCACCGGGCCGTCCGTGCCGGCCGCCAGGTCGCGGAGCCAACGCAGGGTGTCGCCCGGCACCTGCCCGGCGTAGTGCTCGGAGATCGACGTGTCGATGACGGCGCAGGTGACGCCGGGCAGCTCGATGGCGGCCGTCGGGGTGTCGGCGAACGTGCCGCCGTAGTAGGAGTCGTGGTTGCCGCGCACGACGGTGAGCCGGTCGCCGAGCACCGGCTCGTAGCAGGCGCGGAAGGCGTCGTACTCCTCGACGGTGCCGCGCGAGGTGAGGTCGCCTTTGACCAGCACGGCGTCGACGTCGGCGGCGTCGATCTCGGCGACGGCGCAGCGGTTCATCAGGTCCGGGTACGGCTCGGCGCCGTCGGGCACCGAGAACACGTTGCCGCCCTCGAAGCCCTCGATGATCCCGCACTCGGTCTCGCCGAAGTGCACGTCGTTGACGGTGGCGATGCGGGCGAGCAGCTCGCCGCCCGGACGCTCCAGCGTGCGGAAGATGAAGCCGTCGTACTCGTAGATCGTGCCGGGCTCGAGCCCGTCGTAGACCCGGACCTCCAGGCCGTCGTGCACGACGGCGTGGTCCTCGGCGACGGTCGTGAGCTCCATGGGTCCCCCTGCGGTGTGCGTCCCACCCGGGACGACGTGCGCACAGTCTGCCCGCGCCGGGGACCGGCGATCTGCCTCGGGCCGATCAGGCGGCGGCGGCCGGTCCCGGCGCGGACCCACCTTCGTCGCGGGTGCCGACGTGGCGCGACTCGGCCAGCGACGCCTGGATGAAGATGTAGGCGATCACCGGGAACGTGATGAAGATGCCCGTGACCTTCATCACGGCGCCGGCGAGCTGCTGGTCCTCGAGGGCGGTGAAGTCCCACGACCGGGGGGCGAGCTCGTAGGTGGCGTAGCTGGGCTCGGGCGAGAAGGTGATGAGCGCCGCCGGGATCATCGGGATGACGCCGGTCGCCAGGAACAGGAACGTGCACCGGGCGATGGCGCCGCGCAGGCGCAGCTCGCTGATGGTCGACACCACCGGCGTCCACACGATGAGCCCCGCGATCAGCCAGGCGATGTCGAGCACGAACGACCCGAGCTGGGAGGCGCGCAGCCCGTCGAGCAGGTTGGGCACGTGGGTGAGGATCAGCACGCCGTTGTAGACGATGGCGGCGACGAACACGTTGGCCGCCATCCGGTAGGCCCGGTACAGCCGGGTCCGTTCGAGGAAGCGACGGATCATCCACTCGGGCATGCCGATCAGCAGCAGGGGCGCCGCCAGCATGCCGTAGAGGATGAACTGCGCCGTGTGCATCGTGAGCAGGTACGACGCCGACAGCGCCGCCACCGGCCAGTCGCTCGCCACCCAGATGGCGACGATCCCGAGCAGGTACCACACGATGGCGCGCTTGTCGCGATCGGTGAGGCCGACGGTCTTGGCCCGACGCCGCATCGACCGCAGGTAGGGCACGGTCATGACCAGCACCAGCAGCCAGGCGCCGACGTAGGGCCGCCACTCCCAGGTCCACGGCCACTCGACCGTCGAGCACCACCAGGTCATGCGCCGGCCTCCTGGGGGGTCGTGCGGTCGAGCACGTCGTCGTAGGCGACGACGTCCATCGCCACCTGGGCCGTCTCGCCGTCGGCGAAGTGCAGGGTGACGGTGACGGTGTCACCCGGCTCGAGCGCCTGGCGCAGGCCTTCGAGCATGATGTGGCGCCCGCCGGGTTCGAGGCGCGTGGTGCCGGACGGCAGGTCGAGGGTCGAGGCGTCGGTCATGACGCCCGAGGCGTCGGTGCCGTGCAGCACGACCTGGTCGGCGGCGTCGGTGGAGACGGCGTCGATGGTCGTGTCGTCGCCGCGGTTGTCGAAGGTGAGGTACACCGACGCTGCTTCGCCGGCCTTGCCCTGCCCGGCGACGGCGGCGGTCACGTCGACCGCGCCGGCCGAGGCGACGGGCGGCACCTCGCCGGAGGCGATGCGGTCGAGGTCGAGCTCCCAGTCGGATTGGCGGATGCCGAAGGGGTACGCGAGGTACGTCCGGTCGTCCGTGCCGATGGCGAGGATCTCGGTGGCGTGCCCGACGAGGTAGAAGCCGTCCTCGCCCGGCGCGTCGGGGACGGCGGGCGTGATCCCGGAGGCGGCCTCGGCGGCGAGGATCTCCTCCGGCGTGCCGGTGAGACCGATGAAGGCGCCGTTGAACCCGTCGAGCCAGCTGCGGATGCGCTCGGGCGTATCGCGCTCGGGATCGGTGGTGACGAACACAACGGTCGCCGACAGGTCGGGCTGGGCTCGCAGCGCCTGGTTGAGCGTCGACAGGTGGATCGGGCAGATGTCGGGGCAGTTCGTGTAGCCGAAGTACAAGAACGTGAGCTCGCCCTCGGTCTCGGCGGCGAAGTCGAAGGGCCGTCCCGACGTGTCGGTCAGCGTGAACTCGGGACGCGGCCGGGTGGGCTCGAGCACGGCGCCGGCCCAGCCGTCGTCCCCGGCGACGGCATCGACCGTCGTGCGGTTGCGGGTCGCCATCGACACGATGACGGCGGCGGCCAGCAGGGCGATCGCCAAGACGATGAGCGAGATGGCGCGCCGGGACGGTCCGGCGGGTGGCAGGCGGTCGGGCGGCAGCCCACCGGCGGGCGGCCGGGCGCCCGGCGAAGCAGGCGCCGCAGCGTCGGGGCGTCGGGCCTCGGTCGAAGCCGCGGACGAGTCGAGCACGGCCCCATTGTCGCGGCGGGTCACGCCACCGACCAAGGCAGGCCGGCGTGACGGGTGGCGCTCAGGCGAGCTGGTTGCGGCGCGCCCGGCGGCCGAAGCGCCCGACCGGCGCGTCCTCGGCGGGATCGATCAGCGCCAGGTCGAACACCATCGGCTGCTGCTGCCGGGCTGCAGCCCGCCGTTGCCACGGGTCGGGTGCCGCCTCGGTCGGCGCGCTCGTGGGCGGCTCGGCGGCTGGCACGGGTCGGGACGCCGGCGTGACGGCAGCGGACCGGGCGGGGTCGGGCGCCGGGGCCCGCGTCACCCCGAAGCGTGCCGTGCGGGTGGTCACCCGTCGCGTGCCGGCGACCATCTGGGCCGAGATCCGCTGGTAGGCGTCGGACCACTCGAGCGCCGCGGCGCCGCCTCGCAGCGCCTGCCGACGCTGACGTGGCGTGAGGTCGTAGTAGCCGAGGTCGTCGACCGTCGGGTTCGCCGAGAACGCTGCCCGGTCGAGCCCGTGGTCGGCGGCGAACGCGTGCAGCTCGTCGATGGTGTCGGCCCGCAGCTTCGAACGCTTGCCGTCGTCGGACCGACGCATCGGCTCCAGGTACACGCCCATTGGTCATCCTCCCCGTCCCGCCGCCCATCCCGGATGGGCCGTTCGGCCCATGCGGCGGCGCCGATCCTGCTATCGGATCACACAGCGTGGTGACTTGAGCACTAAACGGCGTTGCACCGAAAGTAATGAAACGAGGTGAGTTGTAAACTAA
>JAGQTE010000450.1 GCA_020439175.1 Acidimicrobiales bacterium
CGCACTGCGACGGCCAGGTGCTGGTGTTCCACGACGTGCTCGGCATCGAGGACCGCATCACGCCCAAGTTCGTGCGGCGCTACGCCGACCTCAAGGCCCAGGGCGTCGCCGGATTGGCGGCGTTCGCCGCCGACGTGCGCAGCGGCGCCTTCCCGGCCGACGGCGAGAGCTACCACCTCAACACCTCCCAGGCCGAGGCCCTCGGGCTCTACGGCTCCGGCGCGCAGCAACGCTCGGCCTGAGCCGACCTGCCGCCTCGCCCCGTCCGGCTCACGCCGGTACGAAGCGCACCTCGAAGGTCCACGGCCAGTTCTTGCCGGTGATGAGGAACGTGTCCCCGTCGCCGGGCACCTTGGCGATCCCGTTGAGCACGTCGGCCTCGGCGGCCTCGGCGGGGCTGAGCAGCCCGGCGGCGTCGACCTGGGCCAGCACCTCGCCGGTGGCCGGATCGATCTGCACGATCGTGTCGGTCTGGTAGATGTTCGCCCACACGGTGCCGCCGACGCACTCGAGCTCGTTCAGCCGAGGCACCGCAGCGCCCGCGGCGGTGACGCCGACCGTGTCGAGCACCGAGAAGTCGTCGCGGTCGCGCATCGTCAACGCCGCCGAGCCGTCCGACATCACCAACCGCTCGCCGTCGTCGCACAGCCCCCACCCTTCACCCGTGTAGGCGATCTCCCCCAGGGGGTCGAACGTGGCGGCGTCCCAACGCAGGGCGCGACCTTCCCGCCAGGTGAGCTGCACCAGCTCGTCGTCGACCAGCGTGAGCCCCTCGCCGAACACCTCGGCCGGGAGGTCGGCCACCCGGAGCACCTCGCCGGTCTGGGGGTCGACCTCGCGCACCGTCGAGCTGCCGTAGCGGCCGCCGCTCTCGTACAGCGTGCCGTCGGGAGCGAACTCGAGCCCCTGGGTGTACGACGAGGTGTCGTGGGGGTGCACGGCGACGACCTCGACCCGCAGCGGCGTCACCCCGGCCGAGCCCTGCATGGTCGTGACCGTGCCGGGCCGGGTCCCGGTGCTCACCGTGCCCGGGGACGATGCCGTGCTGCTGCAGCCGACCAGCACGGCGGCGGCGACCGCCACGGCGACGAACGGCCCTGGTGCGGGTCGCGTCATGGCGCACCGCCGGTGCCGGTGCCGGCGCCGAGCCGCGCCAGCTGCGCCTCGATGTCGGGCTGGTCCTGCAGACGGACGCCGCGCAACGGGCCACCGTCGTCGTTCTGGGCCGCCATGGCGTCGAGGTCGGCGCTCGGCATGGCGCGCATCACGGCGACCTCGGCGTGCCACATGTCGGCGTAGCGGTCGACCGCGCCGGCGGGATCGAGCGGGCGCATCTCGACACCGTGCGATGCCAGGAACGCCTCGGCCTCGCGGTGGCGCGCCACCAGCTCGAGCGGGGGCGACCCCGGGAACGCCTGGTGCAGGACCTCGGGGAGCGGGCCGCGCCCGGTCTGGCCGGTGTTCAGCATCCCGGTGCCGAACACGCTGGTGAGGCCGACCGTCGGCGCCACACCGGCCGGCAGCACCCAGCTCACCCGCGCATCCGCCGGGGCGGTCGGATGGGTCAGCAGGATCGAGTACGACGCCGGGAGCAGGATCGGCTTGAGGCGCAGGGCGCCGGCGACCTCGAACCCACACGAGCGCAGCGCCTCGACCGCCCAGCTCGGCGGGTCGGGCGCCTGCGCAGGATCGAGCCGATCGATCCGCGGTCGCCGACCGAGGACGCGCAGCACCCGGAACATCATCGTGCCCACGCCACCTCCTCTCCGATGCGGTCCTGTCCGAGGCGGTCCCGTCCGATGCGGTCCTGTCCGATGCAGTCCCGTCCGA
>JAGQTE010000451.1 GCA_020439175.1 Acidimicrobiales bacterium
ATGCTCAACCAGCTCATCCGTGAGGAGATCGACGAGCAGCCCGAGGTGCGTGACCACCTGCTCGCCGCCTACCTGCTCGGCGGCGGGGTGACCGTGCCCGCCGGGGCCGACGTCGGCGGCGACTTCGCCAACGTGCCGGCGTGCCGCACCGACGACCAGCTCGGCTGCGTCGTGTCGTTCGCCTCGTTCCGCGCCACCGACCCGCCGCCGGCGAGCTCGTTCTTCGGGCGTCCGCGCGGCGGCGACGGCGAGGTGCTGTGCACGAACCCGGCGGCGCTCGCCGGGGGCAGCGCCGAGCTCGACGCCTATCTGCCCGCCGGGGCCGCCTGGCTCGGCGACGACCTGGCGGCGCAGATCACGACGCCGTTCGTCCAGCTGCCCGGCATGCTCACCGGCGAGTGCGTCACCAAGGACGGGTTCAGCTACCTCGAGATCGGCATCGACGCCGACCCCGCCGATGCCCGTCCCGACGACATCCCCGGCGACCTCACCCCGGAGTGGGGTCTGCACCTCGTCGACGTCAACCTGACGATGGGCGACATCGTCGAGCTGGTCGCCGCCCAGCGCGCCGCCTACACCGGCGGCTGACCGATGGCGGCTCGCAGCCGGGCCAAGTCCACCTTGGGCCGGCCGTCGGCGCCGCAGATCCCGTTGATCTCCTGCTCGACGTCGCGCAGCTGCGTCCAGCACCAGCCCCGCAGCTCGGGGACGGACTCGACGGCACGGATCTGGGCCACCATCCGCTCGAGCAGGTCCTCGGCGTCGGTGGCGGCGGCGTAGTCGAAGCGGTCGCCGAACGGGTCGCCGGCGACCCGGTACCCGACGCCACCGAACTCCGAGAGCACCAACGGCCCCGCCGTCCCCGGCTCGGGCGTGCAGCCGTCCGCCCACACGGCGACGTTCGGCACCATGTCCATCAGCTCGCCGGGGTCCACGGCGGCCGGGTCGTCCACCTGGGCGAAGCTCAGCCAGCGGCGCAGGTCGAAGTCCGGGGCCTCGTCGGCGATGGCGACCGGCTCGCGCACCCAGCCGCGCTCGGCGATGCCTGTCCAGCGACGGCGCAGCCCGTCGGGGTCCTGGTCGTAGTCGTGCACGTCCACGACGTCGGTGTCGACGTGGCCCCACCCGGAGTTGTCGACCACGGGCCGGGTCGGGTCGAGTCGCCGGGTGACGGCGGCGAAACGGCGCACGACGGCCTGGAGCTCGGGCCGGTGATGGACGCCTTGCACGCCCCAGCTCTCGTTGATCGGCACCCACGCCACGACACAGGGATGGCTGCGATCGCGCCGGACGGCGGCGGTCCACTCTGCCTCGGCGGCGTCGCCGAGGGCGCCGGTGAGCTTGGCGAGGCCGAACGGCGAGGGCAGCTCCTCCCACACCAGCACCCCCAGCCGGTCGGCGTGCCACAGGAACCGCGGGTCCTCGATCTTCTGGTGCTTGCGCACGCCGTTGGCTCCCATGGCCCGCACCACCGCCAGGTCGTCGAGCAGCGTCTGGGTCGACGGCGGGGTCAGCAGGCTCCCGGGCCAGGTGCCCTGGTCGAGCACCAGCCGCTGGTACAGCGGTGCGCCGTTGAGCAGCCAGCGGTCGCCGTCGATCGTCAGCGTGCGGAAGCCGACGTGGCCGTGCACCCGGTCGAGGACGGCGCCGTCGACGCCGAGGACCTCCAGGTCGAGGTCGTACAGCGCCGGATCGTCGGGCGACCACGGCCGGATGCCCTCGATGCGACCGTCGACGCCGGCCGGGGCGCCGGTGTGGTCGACCGGTCCGGCCGGGACGTGCACCGTGGCGCGCAGCGACGCACCGTCGACGGCACCGCACAGGTCCGCCGACACGTGCAGCGTGCCGTCGGCGTCGGCGACGACCCAGGCCTCATCGATCCAGGCGGCGCCGGTGACCTCGCACCACACCGACTGCCAGATGCCGCTGGTGGCGGTGTAGTGGATCATGAACGGGAACGTCGCGGTCTGCTTGCCGCGCAGCTGATCGCTGCGGTACTCGTCGAGCGCGCGGATGGTCAGCTCGTGGTCGTCGGCGCCGGCCACCAGGGCGTCGGTGACGTCGACGGTCCACGGGACGTGGCCGCCGGCATGGGTCCCGACCTCGACGCCGTCGACCCACATGGTCGCCGAGTGGTCGACGGCGCCGACGTGCACCAGCACCCGCTCCCCCGCCGCCCGCGCCGGCGGCACGAAGCGCCGCCGGTACCACAGCACCTCGTGCAGGTCTCGGTCCCCCACCCCGGAGGCGTCGGCCTGCGGCGCATACGGCACGACGATCGTGCGGTCGAAGGTCGGTTCGCCGAACGAGAACGCCCAGGCACCGTCGAGGGAGACCCAGCGGTCGCGGCGACGGTCCGGTCGCGGGTGCTCGGGGTCCACCGCCTCGGTCATGGCCGGACCGTAGCTCTAGCCACGATCTTTCACAGCGGGTCTGTGCTGGCTCGCGAAAAGCCCTCCTGACCTGGGAGGATGTGGGTCGCTGAACACACATCTGATCCCAAAAGATCGGGAGGGCTTTCGTCGTGGAATCTACCAGGCTCGCTTCGCCGCGGACCGTGACCGGCAACGCGGAAGGGCTCGTGTCTCGGGGTGGGCTCGTGTGGCTCGCCGAGACCGCCGATCTGTGCGGGCTGACCGCGGGTCTCGACGACGCGTTCGCCGCCCTGCCGCGGCGTCATCACCGGCCGGGCCGCACGATGGCTCAGATGATGTTGGCCCTCGCCGATGGCGCCACCGCGTTGTCGGACATCGCGGTGTTGCGCAACCAACCCGCGATCGCCGGGCGGGTGGCGTCGGATCCGACGGTGTGGCGCACCTTCAACGCGGTCGGCCCGACCGAGCTGCGGGGTCTCGCCCGGGCGCGCGCCGCGGCCCGTGAACTCGCGTGGGCTGCTGGCGCCGGTCCCGATGGCGAGGAGTTGGTGATCGACATCGACGCCACGATCGTGACGACCAAGGCCGACAAGCAGGACGCGGCGCCGACCTACAAGCGCACCTACGGGCACCACCCGCTGTTGGCGATGGCCGGTGACTGCGACGAGGTCCTCGCCGGGATCATGCGCCCCGGCAACGCCGGCGCCAACACCGCGATCGACCACATCGTCGTCCTGGACCAGGCCATCGCCGCGCTCCCCGCCGAGTGGCGGGCCGGTCACCGGCGCGGTGATCACGCCGACGACGTAGCCAAGGAACTGGTCGTGCGGGCTGATTCTGCAGGCGCGTCGCACTGGCTCGCCGAGGACTGCCGGGCCCGCAACATCAGCTTCTCGATCGGCTACCAGATCGACGAACGCGTCCGCGACGGCCTCCTCCACGTCGACGACGACACCTGGACCCCGGCGACCGACGGCAACGGCAACGTGCGGCCCGGCGCCGAGGTCGTCGAGCTCACCGACCACGTGAACCTCGACGCCTGGCCCAACGGGACCCGCCTCATCGTGCGCCGCGAGACCCCCCACCCCGGCGCCCAGCTCACCCTGTTCGACACCATCGAGGGCAAGCGCCACACCGCGTTCATCACTGACGACACCGACGACGACATCGCCGGACTCGAGCTGTTCCAACGCCGCCGCGCCCGCGCCGAGAACGTCATCCGCGACACCAAAGCCTGCGGGCTCGCGAACCTCCCGTTCGACTGCGTCGTGAACAACGAGACCTGGATGAACCTGTGCTTCGCCGCCCACGACCTCATCACCTGGGCCCGCACGATCAGCCTCGACGGACCGCTCCGCCGAGCCACACCCAAGACCATCCGTCACCGGCTCCTCCACGTCGCCGGCCGCACCACCCCCACCGGCCGCACCCTCGACCTCGACCGCACCTGGCCCTGGACCCCAACCCTCATCAACGCGATCGACCGGCTCCGCCACGCCTTCGCATCACTCACCGTGACCGTCAGCGCCTCTGCTCACGCAGCCCTATGAAAGATCGTGGCTAG
>JAGQTE010000452.1 GCA_020439175.1 Acidimicrobiales bacterium
TGCGCCCATGACGATGTTCGACGACGCGGCGGCCCGCGTCGCCGCCGGCGGGGACCACCGTGCCGAAGCGGCGGCGATCGTGGCGGCGATGACCCTCGACGAGAAGCTGGACTGCCTCGACGGCGACACCGACTTCTGGCCCGGCCTGATGGACATGGTGGCCGGCGGGTACCACCGCCACACCTGGCCGGCGGCACGGGTCGAGCGCCTCGGTGTGCCCGGCATCGCCTTCAGCGACGGTCCGCGGGGCTGCGTCGTGGGCCGGGCGACCGCCTTCCCGGTCTCGATGGCGCGCGGCGCCACGTTCGACCCCGAGCTCGAAGAGCGCATCGGCGACGCCATCGGCGCCGAGCTGCGCGCCGCCGGCGCCACCTACACCGGCGCCGTGTGCCTGAACCTGCTCCGGCACCCCGGCTGGGGTCGGGCCCAGGAGACCTACGGCGAGGACCCCCACCACGTCGGTGAGATGGCGGCGGCGCTGACCCGGGGCCTGCAGCGCCACGTGATGGCGTGCATGAAGCACTTCGCCTGCAACTCGATGGAGAACGCCCGCTTCAAGGTCGACGTCACCGCCGACGAGCGCGCCCTGCACGAGGTGTACCTGCCGCACTTCAAGCGGGTCGCCGACGAGGGCGTGGCGTCGGTGATGTCGGCCTACAACTCGCTCAACGGCGAGTTCTGCGGCGAGAACCGCACGCTGCTCGTCGACATCCTGCGCGACGAGTGGGGCTGGGACGGGTTCGTCACCTCGGACTTCATCATGGGGCTGCGCACGCCGGCGCAGTCGGTGACCGCCGGCCTCGACATCGAGATGCCGTTCCGCCAGCAGCGCTGGATGCACCTGCGCGCCGCCTTCGACGACGGCAGCCTGACCGAGGCCGACGTCGACGCCCGGGTGACCGACACCGTCGCCACGCTGCTGCGCTTCGCCTACGTGTACGCCACCGAGCCGGACCGCTCGGTGACCCTCTCCGACGAGCACCGCGCCCTGGCGCGGGACGCGGCGTCGCGGGCGATGGTGCTGCTGTGCAACGACGGCACGCTGCCGCTCGACCGGGGCGCCCTCGGCACGGTGGCCGTGCTCGGTCGCCTCGCCGACACGCCCAACACCGGCGACAAGGGCTCGAGCCAGGTGATCGCCCCCGACGTCGTCACGCCGCTGGCCGGGCTGCGCGCCGCGCTGGACGGCGTCGAGGTGCGCGCCAGCGTCGACGACGCCCAGATCGCCGCCGGCGCCGACGTGGCGATCGTCGTGGTCGGGCTCACCGCCGCCGACGAGGGCGAGTTCATCGACCCGTCCGGCCAGGCCGAGCTGGGGCACCTCTTCCCGCCGATGGACGGCCCGGTCGATCCACCGGCCCCGCCGGAGGACGACGACCCGCTCCTGCGGCGCGACGAGGCGACCTTCGGTGCCGGCGGCGACCGGCGCTCGCTGGCGCTGCACACCGAGGGCGAGGCCCTGATCGCCGCGGCGCGCGCCGTGTGCGACCGGGTCGTCGTCGTGGTGATGGGCGGCTCGGCGGTCCTGCTGCCATGGATCGACGACGTCGCCGCCGTGCTGCACATCTGGTACCCGGGCATGGAGGGCGGCCACGCGCTGGCCGACGTGCTGCTCGGGACCGTCGAGCCCGGCGGTCGCTTGCCGTTCGTGATCCCGACCGACGAGGCGCACCTGCCGCACTGGGACCCCGACGCCGCCGCCGAGACCTACGACCTGTTCCACGGCCAGTGGCTGCTCGACCGGGCCGGCCACGCGCCGCTGCGCCCGTTCGGGTTCGGCCTCGGCTACACGACGTGGGCGCTGACCACCGAGCACCCCGACGGCGCCGGACCGCACGAGGCGATCTCGTGCACGGTGACCAACACCGGCGATCGCGCCGGGTCGACGGTCGTGCAGGTCTACGCCGGGCTGCCGTCGAGCGCGCACGCCCGTCCGCAGCGCCGCCTCGTCGGGTTCCGGCGGGTGACGCTCGAGGCGGGTGCCTCCACGACCGTCGCCATCCCGTACGACCTGATGACCCTGGCGGTGCGCGACGGCGGCGGGTTCGTGCTCGAGCCCGGCGACTACCGCCTCACCGTGGGCTTCGACGCCCTCGACGAGGCGTCGGTGCACACGGTCACGGTCGCCTGAGCGGCCGGCGCGTCACCAACCCAACGGTGCGTCGCCGCCGGGGGCGTCGGACTGGTACTGGGCGCCGTCGACGCGCAGCGTCACCCCGGTGATCCAGCTCGCCGCCGGCGAGCACAGGAACAGCACGGCGGCGGCGACCTCGTCCTCGGTGCCGAAGCGCCGCATCGGCAGCGTCCGCTTGAGGCTGGTGAAGATGTCGACATCGATCATGTCCGACACGCCGCCCGACTCGTGCTCCTCCATGCCGGGCGTGTGCACGGTGCCCGGGGCGATGCCGTTGACCCGCACGCCCTGCTCGCCGAGCATCAGTCCGAGCGTGGCGGTCAGGCTCTGCACACCGGCGCGCGCCGCACCGGAGTGGGCGAACAGCGGGGCGCCGCGCTCGAACGTGTAGATGTGGGTGATGTTGACGACGGCGCCGTTGCCGCGCTCGACCATCGGCGGGATGAACCGGCTGCACATGTTCCAGGTGCCGTTGAGGTTCAGGTCGACCACGGCCCGCCAACCGTTGTCGGTGATGTCGTGTGGGAACGCCGGGAACTGGCCGCCGGCGTTGTTGACGAGCACGTCGACGCCGCCGAAGCGGTCGGTGCACGTCGCCAGCAGCGCCTCGACCGAGTCGACGTCGCGGATGTTGCACGCCACGCCGAGCACCTCGCCGCCGTGGCCGCGCAGCTCGTCGACCGTCGGCGCCAGGTGCGCCTCGTCGCGGCTGGCGATCACCACCGTGCCGCCGAGGCGGGCGAACCCGTGGGCGGTGGCACGGCCGATGCCGGTGCCCCCGCCGGTGATCAGGACCGTGCGACCGGCGAACAGGTCCGGCGCGTAGCTCGCTGCCGCTGCTGCCCCGACGTCCATCGCTGCCTCCCGCACGATCGAAGCGGCGCCCTGCCCGGCGCCGACCGGCGGCCGAGGCTAGCCCTGTGCCGCCGCCCCGGGTGGGGGTTGGTAGGGTTTGCGGCGTTGTCGCCGTCGTCGGAGGTGCACGGGTCGTGAGCCCTCTCATCGTGGTCCTGGGTGTGGTCCTGGCCTTCGCCGCCGCCCTGCGCTCGACCTGGTCGCCGTGCGGCCTGTCGATGCTGTCGACCATCACGCCGCTGGCCGAGACAGCTCGCGGGCACCGCTACGCCGCCACGGCATCGTGGTTCGTCGCCGGCGCCGTCGTCGGCGGTGCCACCACCGGGCTGCTCGCCGCCGGCCTCGCCGCCGTGCTGGCACCCCTCGACGCCTCGCCGGCCGCCCTGTTGGGCGTCCTCGCCCTCGCGGCGCTGGCGGGCGCCGCCGTCGACGGTGGGCTGTTCGGCCGGCTCGTGCCCTTCCACAAGCGTCAGGTGGACGACGCCTGGCTGCGCCAGTTCCGGGCGTGGGTGTACGGCGGCGGCTTCGGCTTCCAGATCGGCACCGGCCTGATGACCTACATCATGACGACGGCGGTGCTCGGGGTGATCCTGGCCGCCGCCCTCACGGCCACGCCGTGGATGGCCTTCGCCATCGTCACCCTCTTCGGCACCCTGCGCGGGCTCGTCGTGCTGCTCGGCAGCCGCATCACCAGCCCGATGCGCCTCGCCGACTTCCACCGAGGCTTCGACGCCTGGCGCGAGCCGGTGCGCCTGGCGCTGGTCGTCGTGCTCGGCGCCGTGGCCGCCGTCGCCGCCGTCGGCGCCTGGGGCCTGTCGGTGCCGGCCGCCGGGGTCGTGCTGGCCGCCGTGGCGGTCACCGCCGCCGGTGTGCGCAAGCCGGCGCCGGTCGGCGGGCAGACCCCGGTGCCCGACGCCGTGCCGTCGGTCGTGCAGCCGGCCTGAGCCGGTCCGCCGGGCCGGGCGTCAGAACGCCGGGCGTCAGAACACGGCCTCGCCGTACATCTCGCCGAGCGGGTCGCTGATCAGCTCGATGCGCTCGCCGTCGGGGCCGCGGAAGTAGATCGAGCTGCCGTCGACGTGGGCGTAGTCGACGCCGGCGTCGTCGAGCTTGGCCTTGACGTGCGCCCACCGGTCCGGCGCCATCGAGATGGCCAGGTGGTGCAGGCCGCCCAGCACCTCGGCGTAGTCGCCGAGGTCGAGGCCGGGCAGGTCGAAGAAGGCCAGCGTGTTGCCGTTGCCGATGTCGAAGAAGAAGTGCGTCGAGCCGCGGTAGTCGCGGTTCTCGAACAGCATCGTCAGCGGGAACTCGAGCAGTCCCCAGAAGAACTCGATGGTGCGCTCGACGTCCGAGCTGATCAGCGCCACGTGGTGCACGCCGCGCGCTGAGCTCGGCGGCCGCTCGTCACGCGGCAGCAGGTAGCGGGCCTTGAGGTCGTCCCACTCGGCGAAGCGGTCGAGGTCCGCCCCGTGCGTCGCCCGTTCCCGATGGCTCATCGTCGCACCTCCGCGTCGCTGGTCCAGATCACGATCTCGCACGGCTCGACGGCCGTGACGGGCACCTCGCCGGCGTCGCGCAGGCGGGCGGCGTCCCCAGCGGTGAGCGCCGTGCCGTCGAGGGACGCCGCGCCCGTGGCCATGAAGAGGTGGGCGAACGGTGCCGCCGGGACGGTGGCCGCCTGACCGGCGTCGAGGCGGGCCACCCACATGGCGGCGCCGGCCTGGTGGATGTGCACGGCACCCGACCCGTCGCCGGCGGCGACGCAGACCAGGGCGCCGGACGCCAGGCGGTCACCGACGTCCACCTGCTCGTAGCCCGGCTCCACGCCGGCACGGTCGGGCACCACCCACATCTGGAGGAAGTGCAGGGGCTCGGTGGCGCTGGCGTTCATCTCGGAGTGGCGGATGCCGCGCCCGGCGGACATGCGTTGCGCCTCGCCGGGCCGGATGATGCCGTGGTGGCCGGCCGAGTCCTGATGTTCGAGTGCCCCCTCCAGGACCCAGGTGACGATCTCCATGTCGCGGTGGGCGTGCGTGGCGAAGCCGGCGCCGGGCGCCACGCGGTCGTCGTTGAGCACGAGCAGCAGGCCGTGTCCCACCTCGGCCGGGTCGTAGTGGCGCCCGAAGCTGAAGCAGTGCCAGCTGTCGAGCCACCCGATCTCGGTGTGGAAGCGGCTGGCGGCGGGTCGGACGTCGATCACGGGCGGGCTCCCGTCACACAGCGGTCCCGTGGTCGGCGCCGTCGGACACGGGCGAGCCGATGACCGTCGGCACCGGGATGGTGCCCGTCGCCGGGTCGAACAGCGCCAGCCACTTGGGCAGGTAGATGGGGTCGGTGAACCGGCGCGGCGTGTGGCCGGGCAGGGCGGACACCGCCAGGGTGGGCAGCATCGTGAACGCCACGCTGACGCCCCAGCGGGCCATGCGCAGGTGGGCGATCGGGTTCCAGAACCGGCCCTGGGCCTTGAGCTGGGCCAGTGAGGCGGTCCACACGAAGAACGCCAGCAGCGCCACCGACACCGACGTCGCCCAGGCGTAGCGCAGCCGGGACCCGTCGAGGGCCTCGAAGACGTCGTGCGCCGCGCTCTTGTGCTCCACCTCCTCGGCGAGGTGCCACAGGAACAGCGTGGACGGCACCGGGTCGGCGTCGCTGAACAGCTGGGCCAGGTGCGCCTCGATCCAGCGGGCCAGCGCGTAGGCGATGGCCTCGGAGCCGGCGGCGAAGGCCAGGTTGAACCGGCGGCTGCGGGTGCGGCTCAGCCACCCGTAGGCGCGACGCATCCACCCCTCGACGCGCACGACCTCGGGGTAGCGGCGGGTGATGAGCGCGTTGAACTTCCGGTGCTCGACGTGGTGGGCCAGCTCCTGGCGGCAGAAGGCCTCGGTCTGGCTGCGCAGCGGCTCGTCGAGCTCGGGCAGCGTCGAGCGGACGGTCTTGACGAAGTACGGCTCGGCGAACGGCATGATCAGCGAGATGCTGTTGGCGGCGCAGGCGAACTCCGGGAAGCGATGGCACCAGCACGGGTCGAGGTCGTCGGGGTACGCGAAGCGGACCCGACGCTCGGGCAGCGTGGTGGTCGGCGCCATGGCCTGACCCTACCGTCGGGGCGTCACACCAGGCCGGTGGCGTCGAACATCCACGACAGGTCGCCCGCCTCGAGCAGCTCCTGCCAGTTCGGCGGCCCGCCGGCCATCAACGTGCCGAGGTCCCAGTAGTCCTTCCACAGGGTGATCACGCCGTCATGCACGTGCTGGATCGACACGAACGGCAGCGTCACCTCCTCGCCGGTGGGCCAGCGCCAGTGCTCGGCGTGCTCGGTGACGACGATCGACCCCTCGCTGACCACGGTCGCCGGTCCGTGGTCGTAGCCGGCGAGCTGCTCGAGCCCGAGCTTGAGGCGCTTCACGATGTCATCGGGCCCCTTGGCGGCGGCCCCGGGGCCCGTCGGCACGTCGAAGTAGATCGAGTCGGGTCCGAAGAACCCGGCGATGGCCTCCCAGTCGCGGGCGTAGAGGGCGTCCCAGAAGGCGGCGGCGGTCTCGGCGGGTGTCGGCATCACGCGCCCTCGCAGGAGCCGCTGCCGGCGACGATGCCGGGCGTCGTGGCCACGGTGAGCGTGCCGCCGACGAACTCCTGCATCGACAGCGTGACGTCGATGGTCTCGTTGTTCGGCGTCACGATGAAGGCCTCGACGACCTCCTTCTCGCCCGGCGTGGGCACGGCGCCGGCCACGACGAACGTGCCGCCGGTCGAGGTCCCCAGCAGGTCCAGGAAGTCATCGCCCTCGAGCAGGCGCACGGCGAGCTGGCCGTCGGGAGCGCCGTCGAGCGAGCCGCGCAAGGTGACCGGGATGGGCTCGCCCTGGGCGACCGTCGCCCCGATGCAGGCCTGGCCGGTGGTGACGCCGTACGGGGCCGCCGGATCGAGCGGCGCCGCATCCTCGCCGCCGCCGCTGCCTCCGGTGGTGGTCGTCGGATCGCCGGGCGCCACGCTCGAGGTGGGGGTGCCGGGAGCGGTCGAGCCGGGCGTCGCCAGGTTCGTCCCCGGCGTCGTGCCCTCGGTCCCGGTCATGCTCGACGACGTGGCACCGGCCGTGGTCGTGCTGGTCGAGCCGCCGTCATCGGACGAGCACGCCGCCAGCGGGGCGAGCGCCACCAGCGCGGCGGCGGCCAGGGCGGCGTGTCGGGCGGTTCGTCGGGCGGTGGGTGCCATGGGCGCTCCAGGGTCGGCGGACGGTCGCCCAGGATCGCGCACGCTGGGCCACAATGGGCACCGTGCCGACCCGCCGGACGGTCGGCACCGGGGGAGGAGGGGCCGTGCCCTACAGCAGCGGGCGGATCGTGCACGACGCGGACGCCCACATCATGGAGCCGCCGACGTGGCTGCGCGACCACGCCGACCCGGCGGTGCGCGACCGCATCGCGCCGCTGCGCTACCCCGGCGGCAACGAGCTGCGCCAGACCGGCGACGTCGCCGAGCAGCAGCGCGACCTGGTGGCCGCCTTCGACCGCCTGGCGGACAAGCATCGCTCGGCGGCCTACCGGGCCGACGAGGAGGAGCAGATCATGCTCCGCAAGAACTTCGCCGCCACCGGATCCTTCCTGGCCGAGGACCGGCCGCGGGCGCTCGACCTGCTCGGGTTCTCGAGCCAGCTCGTGTTCAACACCTTCCACAACCGCCGCCTGCACGACTGGGAGCACTCGGGTGATCGCCAGCTCGCCGAGGGGACGGCGCGGGCCCACAATCGGGGCATGGTCGAGTTCTGCTCGGTCGACGACCGCCTGCTGCCCACCTGCTACGTGCCGCTGGCCGACATCGAGCGCGCCGGGGCCCTGGCGACCGAGGCCATCGAGCTCGGCGCTGCGGCACTGCTGGTGGCGTCGGGCTGCCCGCCGGGACACTCGCCGAGCCACATCGGGCTCGACCCGGTGTGGGCGCAGGCCGAGGAGGCCGGCATCCCGATCGTGTTCCACGTCGGCGGCACCGGCGACCTCGTTGATCCCGGCTACTTCGTCAACGGCCTCCCGGTGCCGCCCGACTTCCACGGCGGCGAGGAGAACTTCCGCTCCGTCGACTACATGGGCATCCCGGGTCCGCCGGCGCAGACCCTGGCCACGCTGATCTTCGACGGCGTGCTCGACCGCTTCCCGACGTTGCGGTTCGGCGTCATCGAGCAGGGCGCCATCTGGGTGCCGAGCTGGACCCGCCAGATGGAGTCGGCGTTCGAGGCCTTCGCCCGGCACGAGGAGCGGCTCCAGCGCCTGTCGCTGCGCCCCACCGAGTACGTCGAGCGCCAGGTGCGCGTCACCCCGTACCCGACCGAGGACGTGGGCTGGATCGTGGAGCAGTCCGGACCGGACGTGTTGCTGTTCAACTCCGACTACCCCCACGTCGAGGGCGGGCGGCGGCCGCTCGAGCGGTTCGAGGCGTCCCTCGGCGACGCCGACGAGACGGTGCGGCGCAAGTTCTACTGCGACAACTTCGTCGACCTCATGGGTCGTGCCGGCCTCGGGTTGGCGTCGTGAGCGCGCTCGACGTCACGGCGCCGGCCTTCGTCGAGATGGCGCACCGCATCGTGTGGTGCTCGGTGGCGACCGTCGACGCCGAGGGCCGTCCGTGGTCGCGCATCCTGCACCCGCTGTGGACCTGGGACGGCGAGGCGCTGACCGGGATCATCGCCACCGGCCCGACGCCGATCAAGCGGGCACACCTCGAGGCGCACCCGTACGTCAGCTGCACGTACTGGGCGCCGTCGCACGACACGTGCACGGCCGAGTGCGCTGCCGACTGGGCCTTCGACGACGCCAGCTGCGTCGCCGCCTGGGAGGCGCTGAAGACGGCGCCGGCGCCGGTCGGCTACGACCCGGCGATCATCCCGCCGTGGGCGGACGGCCCGACGTCGGACGCCTTCGCCGTGCTGCGCCTCACCCCGTGGCGGCTGCGCGTGTTCCCCGGGACCGTGCTGCTGGGCCAGGGCGGCGAGGTGCTGACCTGGTCGGCATGACCGTCCGTCGCCTGCTCGTCGTGTTCCACACCCCGTCGTCGGGCACGCAACGGCTGGCGGACGCCCTGGAGGCCGGCTGTCGATCCGACGACGTGCGCGCCCTCGCCGACGACGGGGTGGGCGTCGAGGTGCGGGTGGCGTCGCCGTTCGCCACCGACGCCGACGACCTGCGCTGGGCCGAGGCGCTCGTCGTCGGCACCACCGAGAACTTCGGGACGATGAGCGGCGCCCTCAAGGACCTGTTCGACCGGACCTACTACGACGTCATCGACGACACGGTCGGGCTGCCCTACGCCCTGGTGGTCAAGGGCCGCTTCGACGACGGCAGCGGCACGGTCGCCGCCGTGCAGCGCATCGTCACCGGGCTGCGCTGGCGCGAGGTGCAGCCGCCGACGCTGGTCATCGGCGACGTCGACGACGCCGCGCTGGCGCGCGTCGCCGAGGTGGGGATGACGATGGCCGGCGGGCTGCTCACCGGCATGTGGTGAGCGTGCTGGACCCGTCGTCGGCGCTCAGGACGTGATGCGCACCGGCAGGGTGCGGGGGCCGCGGACCTGGCCGCGGGACCAGCGCACGGCGTCGGGGTCGGCGAGCGTGAAGCTGGGGAACCGCTCGAGGAACGTCTCGAGCGCCACGCGCAGCTCCATCCGGGCCAGGTTCGACCCGGCGCAGCGGTGGATGCCCAACCCGAAGGCGGCGTGGCGGTTCACCTCGCGGTCGAGCACGACCTCGTCGGCGCGGTCGAAGAACTCGGGGTCGCGGTTGGCGGCCGGGAACGGCAGCAGCACCCACTCGTCGGGCTGCATCGGGCAGCCGCCGATCTCGACGGGCTCGGCGACGAGGCGGGCCATCGTCACCGGCGCGTAGTAGCGCAGGAACTCCTCGATGGCGGTCGGCATCAGTGCCGGCTCGGCGACGAGGCGGGCCAGGTCGTCCGGGTTGGCGGCCAGATGCCACAGCGAGGCGCCGATGGCGCTCCACGTGGTGTCGATGCCCGCGATCAGCAGCAGGGCGATCGTGCCGCCGACGTGTTCGGGGGCGAGCGGCTCGCCGTCCATCTCGGCGTTGAGCAGGAACGACGTCAGGTCGTCGCGCGGGTTGTCGAGGTGGTCCTGCACCTGGGTCCGCAGGTACTCGTCGAGCGTCAGGAAGTTCATCATCCGCTGCTCTTGGGGCAGGTCCACTGCCTCCAAGGCGTTGTGGACGATGCGGCGGAAGATGTCGCCGTCCTCCGGCGGGAAGCCGAGCATCTTGGCGATGACCCGCACCGGGATGTGCTGGGCGTAGTCGACGGCGGCGTCGAAGGTCTCGGCGCCCGCGACGGCGTCGAGCAGCTCGTTGCAGTAGGCGCGGGTGTAGGGCTCGAGCTCGTTGACCGCCTTGGGCGAGAAGGCGGGCAGCAGCATGCGGCGCGCCTCCTGGTGGAACGGCGGGTCCGACGAGATGGGCGGGGCGATGCCGCGCGGGGCGGGGGCGATGGGGCGGCCCTCGGTCACAACGACCGAGCGGGAGGTGAAGTGCTCGGTGTCGTAGGCGATGGCGGCGACATCTTCGTGGCGCGTCGGCAGCCACACGCCGCCGTAGCGCTCGGAGTGCGCCACCGGGCACGCGCTGCGCAGCTCGTCCCAGATCTCGGGGGCGCGTGCGGCGTACTCGTCGACGGCGTGGTCGAAGTCGGTCGTCCAGTCGGTGACCGGTGGGTGGCTGCTGAGCTGGTGGTCGGTGGCGTCCGACATCAGCCCTCCTCGATGGTGATGGCGTACTCGGGGCAGTTGGCCACCGCCAGGCGGGCCTTCTCCTCCAGCTCGGCCGGCACGACGCCGTCGTTGAGCGCCGTGGCGTAGCCCAGGTCGTCGACGTCGAACAGCTCCGGCGCGATGGCGTAGCAGCGGTTGTGGCCCTGGCACTTGTCGGCGTCGACGTGGATGCGCATCGTTCCCCCTGGACGGACGATGGCGGCGGCCCCCCGGCCGCCGCGCGTGGAGCCCCCACCATAGAAGGTGACAGCGACGGTGACGACAGATCCGACGGCGTACCGTGGGTCCATGACCGAGCCTGATGCTTCCGCCACCGAGGCCGTCGGCGCCGACGCCAACGGGGCCGTCCCCGCCACCACCGTGCACGTCGCCGACGACGGTCCCGTGCGGATCGTCACCATCGATCGGCCGGAGGTCCGCAACGCCGTCGATCGCCCGACGGCCGCGGCGCTGGCCGAGGCGTTCGCCGCCTTCGACGCCGACGACGAGGTCGCCGTGGCGGTGCTCACCGGCGCCGGTGGCACGTTCTGCGCCGGCGCCGACCTCAAGGCCGTCTCCACCGGTCGGGGCAACCGGGTCACGCCCGAGGGCGACGGGCCGATGGGTCCGACCCGGATGCTGCTGTCGAAGCCGGTCATCGCCGCTGTCGAGGGCCACGCCGTGGCGGGCGGCCTGGAGCTGGCGGTCTGGTGCGACCTGCGGGTGGCGGCCTCCGACGCCGTGTTCGGCGTGTACTGCCGCCGGTGGGGCGTGCCGCTGATCGACGGCGGCACGATCCGCCTGCCGCGGCTCATCGGCCACAGCCACGCCATGGACCTGATCCTCACCGGGCGCGGCGTGTCCGGCGACGAGGCCCGGGCGATGGGGCTGGCGAACCGCATCGTGGCGCCGGGCGAGGCGCTGGCGGCGGCGGTCGAGCTGGGGCACCAGCTGGCGGCGTTCCCGCAGCGGTGCCTGCGCAGCGACCGTCGGTCCAGCTACGACCAGTGGAGCCTCGACCTCGACGACGCCCTGGCGCGCGAGACCCAGCTCGGCCTCGACGTCATCCGCAGTGGCGAGACCCAGGCCGGCGCCACCCGCTTCGCCGACGGCGCCGGCCGCCACGGCACCTTCACCTGACGCGGACCCAGCCGCCCGTCGACCCAGCACCCGCCAAGGTGACGCCCGCCCAGCGCGCACCATTGCGCGTTTGCACGCGCCCGGCGCGTACAAACGCGCATCCGTCGGCAGTTGCGCGAGCGTCAGCGGCCGCGGAAGTCGGGGGCGCGCTTGTCGCGCTTGGCCCGGGACGCCTCGGTGAAGTCCTCGGATCGGCTCGACAGCTCGATGGCGAAGGCCTCGTCGGCGAGGTGGCGGGGCAGGTCGGTGTCGAGGCCGCGGTTGATCAGCAGCTTGGTCAGCCCCAGCGCCACGGTCGGCGCCGCCGCCAGCTCCGCCA
>JAGQTE010000453.1 GCA_020439175.1 Acidimicrobiales bacterium
AGTGACGAGATGGTGACGATGCCGACGACGACGGCGCCCACGGTGGCGAGGGCCATGTACTCGGTGCCGCCCGTCAGTTCGCGCAGCGCGGCGGCCGGCGAGTCGAGGGCGACGGTCCAGTCCCAGAAGCCGACCGCCACGTGGGCGCCGACCAGCATGGCGACGGCCTCGCCGAGCCACCGATGCCAGACGAACATGCGGTCGAGGCCGTAGAGCCGCTCGAGGCTGCGGGGGCGGGCGACGAGGACCAGCCCGACGACCGCGACGGCTGAAGCCGCCAGGCCGGTCAGCTGGGTCAGGCTCGTCCACTGCGATCCGTCCCAGGCCATCAGGTCGCTGATGCCCCCGCCTGCGGCCCACAGGCCGACGATGCAGGCCGTGAGTGCCATCAGAGCTGCCAGCACGTCGGTGTCGATGAGGCGGCTGCGCCGGACCCGGGGCAGAGGGCTCGGCACGACGCGCGGCCCGGCCCCGACGGACGCTCCTGTGGGAAGGTCGGGCGTCGAGGGTCGAGCGGCAAGATCTGTCACGCGGACAATCGTTGCGGCGGAAGGTAAGAGCGGACCCCCGCCAAGGTAAGAATCCCGGCACTTCTTCGTTGCCTTCGCCAGGATTCTTGTGGTGTCCAGCCGCGATAGCCCGGGTGGGCACCACAAGAACGGGGGTTCGCGGCCGGAGCTTGGCCGGCATACGGGGCCGGGTCAGTCGATGCGGAACGCCGTCTGCACCGGGATGACGTCCTCGTCGGGGACCATCGTCTGGTGCTGGGTGTCGGGGCGCAGGCGCACGACCGTGTTGTGCGGGGGGCAACCGGGGCCGTTGACCCAGACGTCCTCGGGCTCGGGGACCTCGAACGTCGATCCGGTGAACACGACATCGCCGTCGAGCGTGCGGATCGAAGCCCGCACCGACTGCGGGGCGCCGACGGCCTCGGGCCGATGGACGGTGACGAATGCCCGCTCCACCCAGCGCTGTTGCTCGTCCGGTGCGCCGGCCGCCAAGAGCGCCGGGTTCCGGATGATCTGCAGTTGCTCGTCGGTTGCATCGCTGCAGCGCTCGTCGAGGCAGATGGTGATGCCACCGATCTCTCGGCGGTCCAGCACATCGCCCACCGTCACGCCGACGTACAGCTGATCCTCGGTGAAGCCCATCGCCGTGCAACTGCCGGGCTGGCGCACCACGGTGAGGACGACGGCACCACCGAGGGCGAGCACCGCCCCGCCTGCCAGCCACCACCCTCGTCGCACACGGCGAGTGTCGCGCGCCGACGGGCGGTCAGGCGGCTGGAGCGTCGAGGACCTCGGTGGCGATGAGCGCCTCGAGGTAGGGGGCGTCGCCCCAGCTGAGCTGCAGCTGCTTGGCTCGGCGGAAGTACAGCTGGATGTCGTACTCGAGGGTGAAGCCCACGCCGCCGAAGATCTGCTGCGCCATCGCCGTCGTGTCGCGGAAGGTGTCGCAGGCGAACAGCTTGGCCATCGGCGCCAGCTTCACGGCCTCGGGCCGCCCGGCCGAGGCGGCCCACGCCGCCTCCCACACGAGGCCTTCGGCGCCGTCGATGGCGGTGGTGGCGTCGGCCATGTAGTGCGACAGCGCCTGGAACGCGCCGAGCGGCTTGTCGAACTGCACCCGGTCCTTCGAGTACTCGACGGTGATGTCGAGGGCGAAGCGCGCCCCGCCCACGGCCTGCGCCGCCGCCAGCACCATGGCGTCGCGCAGCACGGCGGCGAACGTCGCCCACCCGCTGCCGGCGGCGCCGATGCGATCGTCGGCCGCGACCCGCACGCCGTCGAGGTCGACGCGGTACTGGGTGTCGGAGGCGATGGTCATCTGCTGGGTCAACGTGACGCCGTCGGCGTTCGGATCGACGAGGAGGAGGTCGATGTCACCGTCGCCGTCACCGACGCGCACGGGCACCACGAGCCGCTGCGCCGACGAGGCGAACAGGGCGTGGCGCTTGGTGCCGGTGAGCACGTAGTCGTCGCCGTCGCGCTCGGCCCGCAGCTGCACGCCGCGGGGCCCGGAGCCGTTGTCCGGCTCGAGCCACGCCACCGACAGGATCGCCTCGCCGGACGCCACCTTCGGCAGCCAGGTCTGGCGTTGCTCGTCGTTGCCGGCCGCCACCAGGCAGCCGGCGGCCACGACCGAGCTGACGAACAGCGGCGAGGGCGCCAGGGCCCGGCCGAGCTCGGTGTGGACGACGACGCCCTCGATGAGCGACATCTCCGACCCGCCGTAGGCGGCGGGCAGCAGCAGGCCGATGAGGTCGAGCTCGGCGAGCTTGGCCCACAGCGCGGCGTCGTAGCCGACCGGGTCGTCCTCGAGCTCGCGCAGGCGGGTCAACGGCGCCAGGTCGGCGCAGACCTCGCGGACCATGTCGCCGAGCATCTGCTGCTCGTCGTTGAGATCGAGATCCATGGTGGCGCCTCCTCAGGCGGTGGGGTCGGGTCGCCAGGCGTCGCCGCGGCGCGCCCAGGGGTTGTCGTCGGGGGTGGTGGGGACGGCGACGCGCACGGCGCAGGTCGTCTTGACGTCGCCGTCGACGGTCAGCGCCACGTCGAGGGTGACCCAGCCGCAGCCGGCGTCGTCGGTGCGCACGTCGCGCACGGTGGCGTCGAGGCGCATCTCGTCGCCGGGGAAGACCGAGCCCTTCATGCGGAACTGCATGTGGCCGAGGCGGCCGGTCGGTCCGGTCCAGTCGGTGACGTAGCGCTCGAACCAGGCGGCCTGGTTCGGCGTGTTCATGAAGATGTCCTGCGTGCCGTTGCGGTTGACGGCGAAGTCGTGGTCGTGGTGCATGGGCCGCCAGTCGCGCGCCGCCAACGCCCCGAGCACGACGGTGGTGGCCGTCACCGGGTAGGCGAGGGTGGGCAGCGCATCGCCGACGGTGGCGTCGCCGAGCAGCAGGCGCGGTGTGGACGTGGTCGTGTCGCTCATGCCGCCCTCCGGTAGCCGAAGCCGGTGTACGTCTCGACGCCGACGAGCTCGTCGCGCTGGTTGTGGTAGACGACGTCGATCACCCAGAACCGCCCGGTGCCGAGCTTGGTGGTCTTGGGTCCGCTGACCGAGCGCAGCACCTGATGGGTGCGCAGCAGGTCCCCGGGACGGACCGGGTCGTAGAACGTGATCGTGTTGTCGGTCATCACCGCCTCGGGCAGGCCGAAGCGGGCCTTGAGGTCGAAGTGGACCTTGAGCGGCAGGTGCTCCTCGGTGCGGCCGGGCGCCCAGTGATGGGGTCGGAACCACACCGACAGCATCGTCGGCGGGGCGATGGGGCCATCGGTGAGCGACGCCGCCACCTCGGCGTCCCAGAACAGCGAGCTGCCGTTCTCGACCGAGCTGCAGCTGGTCCAGATGTAGCCCTGCTCGACCGGGAACTCGCCCTGCTCGGGGTACTGCTCCACACCGATGAGTGCCGCCACGTCAGCGGGCAGCTCCTCGGCGAGGGCGTCGTCGGGCATCGGGGGTGCGTCGCTCACGCCACCACTCCTTCGTCGCGCAGTCGGGCGATGTCGTCGGCCGCGTAGCCGGCAGCGGTGAGCAGCGCCTCGGTGTCGGTGGCGGCGCCGTCGCGCAGGTCGAAGCTGCGGCGTGCCGTGTCGGTGCCCGCCAGCAGCGTGCCGAGCTGGCGGAAGTCCCCGGCCGTGGGGTGGTGCGCCTCGGCGATCGATCCCCGGGCCACGACCTGCGGGTCGGCGATCACCTCGGGGATGCTCAGCACGGCGGAGACGCAGGTGTCGGCGGGGGCGAGGATCGCCACCCACTCGTCGCGCGGCTTGGTGGCGAAGGCGGCGGCGAAGTCGGCGCGCACCTGGTCTTGCACGGCGTCGTCGAGCTGGTGGTCCGCCCACTGGTCGCAGCCGAGCAACCGGCAGAGGTTCTTGTAGAAGTGACCCTCGATGGCCCCGACCGCCACCCAGCCGCCGTCGGCGCAGGCGTAGGTGTCGTAGCAGGCGTAGCGACCGGTGAGGATGTAGTGGCCCGGCCCGGGCTCGGTGCCCGTGGCGAGGTACTCGTCGATGTAGAGCGACATCATCGCCAGCACCCCGTCGGCGGCGGCGACGTCGAGGTGGGCGCCCTCGCCGGTGCGGCCCTTGCGCACCAGCGCGGCGCAGATCGCCATCACCGCCTGCATCCCGCCGCCGGCGGCGTCGGCCACCGTGGCGCCGGGCAGCGGCGGCTTGCCGCCGGGGCCGCGCTCGTTGCAGTGCA
>JAGQTE010000454.1 GCA_020439175.1 Acidimicrobiales bacterium
AGGTCGACGAGCTCGAGGTGCTCGACGACGTCGACGACGACGAGGTGCTCGACGTGCCCGACGTCGGCGACGAGTCGCCCGACCGGGTCAGCGCGAAGACCAGGCCACCCAGCAGGAGGATGACGACGACGACGAGCGCCACGATCAGGCCCGTCTTGCCGCCGCCCGACGGGGGCGGCGCGGCGGGCGCGTACGGCGCCGAGTCGTAGACGCCGGTCGGCTCGGGGTCGTAGGCCGGAGCGGAGTACGAGGCCGCCGGGGACGCGGCGGGCACGCCACCGTCGAGCGGCGTACCCCCGGGCGGCGTGGCGTCGCCGCCGTCGACCGGCGGCATGGCGACCGTCGGGTCGTCCAGGGGATCGGGCTCGCCACCGGGGTGTTGGGTCGGATCGCTCACCGGTCGTCCTCCAGGCGTGGGTCGGGCGCGCTCGGCGCGCCGGACAACGGTACCGTCGAGCGCCGCGCCGACCGGGGCACCCCAGGCACCGTCAGCGCAGCGAGATCCACTCGTTGGCTGCCTTGTCGAACTGCAGCCACTCGTCGCGCTTGGTGTTGAACACCACGTAGGTGTCGCGTCCCTTGTCGTAGAAGGGCTCGGTGATCTTCTTGCCCGGCGGGGGCGCCACACCGGTCTGCTGCTTCACGAACGTGGCCATCTCGTCGGCCGTGACCGACTCCGGCCCTGCCGAGACCCGCTTGTCGTGGCGCATGATGAGCCGCCCCAGGTAGACGGCGTCGATGACGTAGGTGCTGGCGATCAGATCGGCCGGCTGGCGGTGTCCCGCCGTGCCCATGGCGCACGCCAGCGCCGGAAGGTCGTAGAAGCACCCGAACAGGCCTTCGCCGATCCCGAAGAACGCCGAGCGCAGGAACGCCTTGCCCAACGACGGTGGCCGACCGTCCCAGCCCACGATCCGCAGGCCGAACAGGAGCTTGCCCGGGGTCCACCCGTAGGTGGCGATCAGCACCATCTTGATCAGCGCCCACACGAGGGCGCCCACGAGGAACAACGCCAGGGTGCCGCCGTTGACGAGGCTCCCCTCCTCCGCCGCCACGCCCACCTCGCTCCACAGCCCGAGCGCGGCGCCGATCAGCACCAGCACGCCGTAGGTGATGAAGGCGTCGGCGATCCAGGCCATGATCCGCCGGCTCATGACATCGGTCGGGTCGGCCCCGTGGGCGAGCATGGTCATCGCTGCACCCACCACGGCTCGTCGCCGAGCAACGACAGCACCCCGTCGGGCACCTCCACGGCGGGTTGCTCCCCGGGGGCCAACGCCAGGCGCGCCTCGAGCTCGAGCGGATCGACGATCTCGAGCCGGTCCGGCAGGTCGCCCTCACGCCCGTGGCGGAAGCGGCGCGGCTCGTCGGTGACGATCACGTCGACCTCCTCGCACAGCACGGCGTGCGCCAACGCCGCAGCGGAGTCGGCGTCGATCGCCTCGTCCTCCCGGAACAGGCGCACCATCGCCGCCACGTCCTCGGGCGCTGCGGCATCGGTGAACGACTCGATCGCCGGGACGTAGCCGACGCTCCAGTCGGCGTCACCTCGCCGCAGCACCGCCGCCCGCGCGGCGTCGATGGCGACGAGCAACCAGCCGGTGCGGTCCCGGGTGCCGTAGAGGCGCAGGCGGGCGGCGGCGACCAGCCGGCGCGCCCGCGCCGGGTCCTCCTCGTCGGCGGGGCGCCACACCCCGTTGAGCGCCGCACCCATGTCGCGCAGCACCATCGCGTCGATGAGCACCACCGAACCGGTCGAGCGCTCCTGAGCGAGTGATGCCATCGATCGTCCTCCTGCCGCCGGCCGTCGACGCCGCAGCCTGCCGCGCCCGATCCGGGCAGGTTACCCGTCCGACGTGTGCCGGTTCAGTGACGCCGCAGCGGTCCGACCGGACCGCGACGTCGCGGCTGGGCGCGCCGTAGAGCCACGCCCGCATGGCTCTGGGCGAGCATCGGGTTGCCCGACCATCCCCCACCCCCGCCGATCGTCATGCCATGCTCGCCTTCACGATCAGTACTCAATTGGAGGTCACATGAACCGCAGGGAACTCGTGCTCGCGTTGTCGGAGCGCACGGAGATCGACCGCAAGACGGTGGACGCCGTCATCGCCGCCTTCACCGAGGTGGTCACCGAGACGGTGGCCAAGGGCGATCCCGTGTCGCTGCCCGGCTTCGCCAAGTTCGCCCGGGTCGACACCAAGGCCCGCATGGGCCGCAACCCGGCGACGGGTGAGCAGATCAAGATCCCGGCTCGCCGCAAGGCCCGGATCACGCCGCTCAAGGCGTTCAAGGACGCGGTCCTCGCCGGGAAGTAGTCCCGGTTCGGGATCGATCCGACCCCAACCAGCAACCACCGCCGGGCCGGCGCCTCCGGGCGCCGGCCCGTGCGCGTCCGGCCGAGCACCGCGGCCGCGGCACGCCCGTCGCCCGGGACGTCACGCTCACGGGGTCGGTGCGTCGGCCGTTCCGCCGTCCGCTGGCCGAGCAGCCAGCACCTGCGGGCCCAGCCGATCGGCGACCCACAGCGCAGCATCGGCGCTGAAGTGCAGCCCGTCCGGGCGAGCGCCCTCGATGCCGCCGAGGTCGGCGACGTAGGCGCCGCCCGGGCAGACCGCAGCGGGGAGGTCGACGTAGCTCACGCCGTCGAGTCGCTCGGCGACCAGCCGGTCGAGCGCAGCGATGCGGTCGTTGTCGAAGGCCCCGGTGCCGGAGATGGCGAAGCCGGTCCACACGTCACCGGTGCACGGCAGCCCGGCGGCCACCACCGTCGCCCCGCCGGCGCCCCACGTGTCGACCGCTCCCTGGTACTGCTCCACCAGCCAGGCGTCGAAGGTGGCGTCGCCGATCGCCTTCACACCGCCCCAGCCCGGGACCTCGCGGCCGGGCAGGTCCCACGCACTGGGCAGGAAGAGCACGATGTCGGGCTGGAACTGCGCCACGCCCGCCGCCCAACCGTCCCGCCAGGCCAGGCACTTGTCGGCGTCGACGTCGTGCGGGGGCGTGGCCGTCGTCCGGCCGCCTTCCGCGATGCCGCAACCCAGGGCGGCGGCGTTCCAGACCGTGGCCGACCCGGTCCGCTGCGCCCACTGCTCCAGGGCCAGCCCGAGGTTCGACGCCAAGGAGTCGCCGACCACCATCACCCGAGGCACGTCGGCGTCGTTCGCGCCCGGCGCCGCGACGGCACCGGCGACGGCGCGCAGGCGCTCGCCGATCGCCGCCGCCTCGCCGCCCACCGGCAGGTCCTCGACCAGCCCGGCGTTGGCGCCCTGGGCATCGAGCACGATCGGGATCTCGGCGTCGAAGCCGTCGAGCGGGTTCGGCGTGGTGTCGACGGGCAGCACGGTGGCACCGGTCGACGTCAACAGGTCCACGACCGCCTGGGCCTCCTCGCGCCACACGCGATCGCCCCACGCCGGCATCGTCGTGTGCTCGAGCGGCAACAGCAGGACGACGATCTCGGGCTGCTCGGCCGCCAGGGCCGCCGTCCAGGCCTCGACCCAACCGGCGCAGGTCTCCTGCTCGGTGCGGAAGGCCACACCGATCGGGGCGCGCGTGGCGCCGCAGGGCGTCACCTCCGTGGCGACGGTCAGGTCCGGGGCGAACATCGCCGCCCACCCGTCGATCGACGTCGCCAGCGCCGCCGTGGCGGGACCACCGACCACCAGGGTTCGCACCGGCTCCGTCGGCACCGTCCCGGCGGCGCTGGCGGCGAGCGGAGGCGACGACGACTCGGCCACGGGGACCGGGGGCGGCGAGCCCTCCACCCCGAAGGTGATCTGGCTCGCCGGCTGCACGAGCGGCCGTACGACGACCACCGCCAGCACCGCGATGGCGACGGCGCAGACGGGCACGGCGACGAGCACCAGCCGACGTGGCACGACCCGGCCCCGCCGGATGGGTTGTTCGAGCAGGCGGGCCGAGAGCACGGCGAGCACGAGGGTGAGCCCGATCCGCACGGCGTTGAGCGTCACGGGATCGAGGCCGGTGCGCTGTTCGGTCAGCACCTGGAACAGGGGCCAGTGGATCACGTAGATGCCGTAGGAGATCCGGCCGATCGCCACGAGCGGGGCGAAGGCCAGCAGCCGTGCCACCGGGCTCACCTGCGGGGGCGCCACCGCCGACGCCACGACGACCAGCGACACGAACCCGAAGGCGGCGAGACCGCCGCCGTAGAGCCACGAGTCGGCACGGTCCACCACGACGAAGGCGACCAGGCTCACGGCCAGCGCCACGGGTCCGGCCGCACCGAGGCGGCGCGTCGACCTGCGCTCGGCGTCGCGCAACGTCCCGAAGCCGCGCCCCGCCACCACGGTGGCGAGCAACGCACCGATCAACAGCTCGGCTGCACGCGTGTCGGTCCCGAGGTAGACGCGATCGGGCGACATCGAGAACACCAGCGGCAGCGCGGCGCTGACCACGACCCCGGCGGCGATCACCCGGGCCAGGAGCGTCACGCCGCCGCGCCGGAGCGACCACACGGCCACCAGCGGGAACACCACGTAGAACTGCTCCTCGATGGCGAGGCTCCAGTAGTGCAACACCGGGGACGGCGCGGCGAACAGGTCGAGATAGGACGAGTCCGTCAGCAGGAACCGCCAGTTGGCGACATAGAAGCCGGCGGCCGCCACGTCACCGGTCAGCCGGTCGAGCTGCAGCGCCGACCATGCCACCGGCGCCAACGCCACCACCACGACGAGCGTCACGGCCGAGATCGGCAGCAGGCGTCGAACCCGCCGCCGCCAGAACCCCGTGAGCGACACGGTGTCGCTGCGGCGATGCTCGGCGAGCAGCAAGGTGGTGATCAGGAAGCCGGACAGGGTGAAGAAGGTCGACACCCCCAAGAAGCCGCCCGACATCCACGAGGCACCGGTGTGGAACAGCACGACCGCCGTCACCGCCACCGCGCGCAGGCCGTCGAGCGGGGCCACGTACTCCAACCGCTCGTCAGCTGCCCCCTCGACCGGGCGGGATGCGCGCGTCGCCGTGATTGGTGGACCCCCCGGGTCGATGCGTGGCTGGTGGCTGCGTTCGGCCTTCCCCGACCCTTCCGCTGCCCGCCGGCACCGGAGCCGCTCAGGCTACCGGGCGATGCGCGCCCGCGGCCATCGAGCACCCCGGCGCGATACTCGGCCCATGACCGCCTCGGCACCCGCCCGGACCATCGCTCCCGACGAGCCGGCAACGATGGCGCCCCGGCGCCCCGGAGGGCCCGGCAGCACCCGCGCCGCCCGTCTGGCGCCGCTGCTCGTCGTCGGGCTCCTGGCCGGCGTCGTCGGCGTGATGATCGGCTGGCGCGCCGCGGAACGCCCGCCGCCCGCTCCTGTCGACGAGGGGTTCGTCGTCGACATGATCGAGCACCACCGCCAAGCCGTGCAGCTGAGCGAGTTCGTGTTGGGGGCCTCCGACAACGAGGCCGTCCACGCCATCGCCCAAGGGGTGATCTCCGACCAGCGCTACGAGATCGGGTGGATGGAGTCGTGGCTCACCAGCCACGGCATCGCCCGGCCCCAGCCCGATCCCGACCGCCTCTCGATGCGGTGGATGGGCATGCCGGTCCCGGCGTCGCAGATGCCGGGCATCATCCCGCAGGACGAGGTCGTGGCCTTCTACAACCTCGACGGGGCCGAGCTCGATCGCACGTACCTCGACCTGCTGATCGATCACCATGTGGGCGGGGTGCACATGGCCGAGTACGCCGTCGCCCACGCCGTCGACCCGGCCTTGGCCGACATGGCGGGCCGGATGGCGGTGACCCAGCAGAGCGAGATCAACGACATGCGTCAGCTGCTCGGCGGCTGAGCCGCCCGGACGCGCTCCGGCCCCTCGGTTGCGCTCGAGGGGCCGGTGGCGAGGAGGCCGCCGGGCGCACGAGCCCGCCGACCACCGGGTCTGGTTGTTGGGGTCCCTGACGCTATCCAGCGGCCGGATCGGGAGGGGGGATGGTGGCGTGCTGGCGGAGCTGGTCGAGCAGGCGCGCCAGCTCGGCCGCCTTCTTCGCCGTCATCGAGTCCTCCTGGACCCGCACGGGAAGCGACAGCCGTCGCCCGTTGCGCAGCTCGGCGACCAGGACCAGGCGGGACACGATGACCTCGCCCTCCACGTCCTCGGTCGCCATGCCGTAGCCGCGCTGCATCGGCGGCGTCCGGATCACCTTCCGGTCCAGTCGTACGGCCTGGACCGTCGTCCACGGCACATCGGTGGTCACCAGGGTCCGCACATGGATGCCGGCCGAGTCCACCCACACCAGGTGACGCAGCGCGGCCACGAAGCCCACGACGCAGGCCAGGGTCACCGCCCCGGCAAGGGCGGCGAACAGCGGGCGCGGCTCGTCGAGCAGCGCCACGAGCGTGTACACGGCACCGGCGCCGACGATGCCTCCCAACGCCCAGCCGAGCATGCGGGCGCTGCGCTGTCCGTCCGTGGGGCCGAGGACGAGCTCCTCACCCGGTTCGGTCTCCGCCATCGTGGCCGCCCTCAGCGCGCCTCGGCGCCCTGCACCACGTTCGGCCGCGGCAGGCCCTGCTGCTCGCACATGGCGAAGTAGAAGTCCCGGATGAAGCCGGCGTCGATGACCGACCAGACGTTGCCGTCGTCATCGAGGTTGAGGTTGGCGCCGTAGATTGCGAACCAGACGTCGGTCATCCCCTCGACATCGTCGGGGACCGTCAAGGTGTGCACGGAACCGGCCGGCTCGTAGAGGTAGGACCCCGCCGTGTTCACGTCCGGGTACTCGAGGTACTTCCAACGACCGGCGATGGTGAAGGCGAAGACCTGTCCGGTGTGCTTGTGCTTGGGGATGGTCACGCCCGGCTCGAACCGGGTGCGCACGACCCACAGGCCGAGCTCCACGTCGACCTGCAGCAGCTGGATGTGGCTCCCGTCCCCGACGGCGACGAACGGCAGCTCGTCCTCGCCGCGGTGGATGGCCCGGGGGATGTCGGTGATCGTCATGGCGAACAGTCAAGCACGACGGCGCCGTCGGCCCCGCCCGGTCGTGCCCTGCGACGGCACGGCGTGGTAGACCAACCCCGACCGGCGCCCACCACCCGAGCGGAGGATCGATGGAAGCCGTCATCGTCTACGACAGCGTCACCGGCAACACGCGGGCCGCCGCGTCGCTGATCGCCGACGCACTCAACCGTGCCGGCATCGACACCACGGTGTTCCCGGTCACGGCGTACAACCCGGAGTCGATCGCCAAGGCGGACCTGGTCCTGGTCGGGAGCTGGACGGACGGGCTCATCCTGGCGGGCCAGCGCCCCGGTCGCCGGAAGCGCTTCACGAAGCTGCCGGACCTGACGGGCAAGCGGGCAGCGGTGTTCTGCACCTATGCCGTCAACCCGGGCAAGACGCTGGACAAGCTGACCAAGGTCGTCGCCGAGCTCGGCGCCGACGTCGTCGGCGGCATGGCGCTGCACCGCAACAAGCTCGAGGAGCAGGCCGACGAGCTGGTCGAGCGCCTGACCGGCGCGCTGGCGCGGTGAGGCGACCGCTCGTCCTCGCCGCAACGCTGGTAGCGATCACGCTCACCGGCGCCTGCAGCTCGACCGACGACGGCGGATCGAGCGCGTCGTCGAGCACGTCGTCGAGCGACGCATCGGCCTCCGCCAGCACGGCCGCACCGGACGGCACCGGCGTCAGCGACCCCCTCGGCGAGTGCCCGCACCGGTACCCCGGCGAGATCCTCACCGCCGAGGAGGCCACCGTGCGCTTCTCGCCGGCTCGCATCTGCCCCGGCTACGTCACGGTGGCGAGCGGCACCGAGGTCACGTTCGTCAACATCGGTGCCGAGTCGTCCACCGTGTCGCTGTGGAACGGCATCAGCGCACCGACCGCCGACCCGACGATCGCCACCCAGACGATCGAACCGGGCGACCGTTGGGCGTGGACGCCGCCGGGCGAAGGCGTGTTCACCTACCGCATCGACGCCATCCCGAGCTTCAGCGGCACGATCGAAGTCCCCGCCGGCTGATCGGGCGCAGCAGGGGCGGCGCCAGATCAGCGGAAGCGGCCGAAGTCGGGCGGACGCTTCTCGTTGAATGCCTCGACGCCTTCACCCGCCTCGTCGGAGCCGACGAACATGTCGAGCGCGGCGAACCCCATGGCGGAGATGCCGGCGATCGACTCGGTGTCGGCGTTGAACGAGTGCTTGAGGAACCCGAGGGCGGTCGGGCTCAGCGCCAGGGCCTCGTCCGCCCATCGGCGCACCGTGGCGCGCAGCTCCGCCATGGGGACGACCTCGTTCACCAGCCCCCACGCCAGCGCCTGCGCCGCGTCGTACTGGCGGCAGAACATCCAGATCTCGCGCGCCCGCTTCTCCCCCACCACCCGGGCGAGGTAGGCCGTGCCGAACCCGGCGTCGAACGAGCCGACCTTGGGACCGGTCTGCCCGAAGCGGGCGTGGTCGGCGGCGATGGTGATGTCGCACACGACGTGCAGGACGTGGCCACCCCCGATGGCGTAGCCGTTGACCGCCGCGATCACCGGCTTGGGGATCTCGCGGATGACCCGGTGCAGCGCCTCGACCTCGAACAGGCCCGACCGCGACGGGCCGTAGTCGCCCGTCTCGGCCCGTTGCTTCTGATCACCGCCCGTGCAGAACGCCTTGTCCCCGGCGCCGGTGAGGCACACCACCCCGACCGCCGGATCGGCCCACGCCCGCTTGAGGGCGTCGATGAGCTCCTCCACGGTGCGGGCCCGGAAGGCGTTGTAGCGATCGGGTCGGTCGATCGTCACCCAGGCCAGGCCATCGTCGACGACGTAGGTGATGTCCTCGAAGTCGTCGGGCATCGTCAGTGCTTGGGGGCGGCGACCGACCGCAGCTGCGCCACGAGCCGGTCGGAGCCACGACCGTCGGCGGCGGCGATCTGGACCAGGTCGCGCTTGTGGATGAACGACGCAGCGCCCAGGCGTCGCGTCAGCGAGTCGAGGTCGGGCAGATCGTTGCCCGACAGCACGACGATCGGCGTCATGTCCCCGGTGGCGCGCCAGGCGGTGATGGTGTTCACACCGGCGCTGTCGGGCAACCCGAGGTCCATGAGCACGACGTCGAACGGCCCGCGATCGGCCACCAGCTTCTCGCCGGCGGCCCGGGTCGTGACGTGGATCAGCCGCACCCGCTCGGCGGCGTACGGCGCCAGGATCGTGCGCAACAGCGATGCGTCCGCCGGATCGTCCTCGATGAGCAGGAGGCGGAGGTCGGGCGGCGGACCGGGGACGTGGATCGGCGGCAGATCGATCGATGCGCTCTCGGACCCGGCGTCGGGCGCCTCGGGCGCCGGTTCGACCGTCGGTTGGACCTCCATCGGGCCGGCCGCCTTGAGGGCGCGCCGGGTGATGACCCATTCCGCCAGGCAGCCCGGGCAGTGCAGCGAGCACCGGCCCTGCGCCGCATCCACGTCGTCGACGAGACCGAAGTCGCCGCACTGCGGGCAGCGGGTCGGCGTCCCGAACAAGATGTCCTTGCCCGTCGTGGAGTGGGCGCGCACGGCCTGGACGACCTCGATCTCGTGCTCCAGGACGGCGGGGTCCTCCGTCTGGTGCTTGCTGAAGATCTTGCGCATGTCACGCCTCCTCGTACCGTCACTCGTCAGTGCCGGCACACCACCGCCCATCCGGTCGACCACACGGTTGCGGACCGACCGACGCGCGCTGCCTCCCGCCGGTACGACCGCGCGCCGCCATCGGCACCGACCGGGCTGCGCCGCCAGCCTATTGCGCGGCGAGGCCCGTGTGGCGTCCTACGCTGCACCTCGGCCTCCTCGGGCCGTCCCGCACCATGGCTGAACCTTCCGCTCCTCCGTCGTCGCCCGAGCCGGCGCCACCGTCCACCACCGGTCCGCCGAGCCCCTCGCCCGGTGTGCTGGCGGCGACGATCGGTGACGAACTGGTGCTCTACGACCCCGACCGCGGACGCGCCCATCGCCTCAACCGGAGCGCGGCGGCGGTGTGGGAGGGTCTGCAGGCCGGCCTGTCGGGCGACGAGCTCGTCGCCGTCCTGGCAGACGCCTTCGCCGTCGATCCCGCCGCCGTGGCCACCGACGTGGCGACCATGCTCGACGTGCTCGCCGGCGAAGGTCTTGTGGCCGGTGCCGGTCTCCGGGCGCCTGCGCCGGCACCGCCACCGGTGCAGGGCAGCTGGCTCACGTTGCCCCCGGCCGACGAGCCACCGGGCCAGGCTCCCGCCCCGCACCCCGTCCCGCCGGTCCTGGCGCTGCACACCGGCGTCGAGCTGGCGACGTCCTCCGCCGAGGTCAGCGCCTACCTCGGCGAGCTGCTCGCTCCGTTGCGGGCCCCGGCCGGCACGGCCGTCGAGCGCCGGTTCGAGCTGGTGTCCGAGCCGGGCGGGGTGGAGCTGCGCACCGGCGACAAGCTCCTGCGCACCGCCATCGACTGGCCGATCGCCATCCGCCAGGTCGTGATCGGGCTGAACCACCTGGCGGCACATCCCGATCCGGCCGACCTCGTCACCGTGCACGCCGGGGCGGTCGCCATCGACGGTCGGGTGGTCCTGCTCGCCGGCGAACCCGGCGCCGGCAAGTCGACGCTCGTGACGGCACTCGTGGCGGACGGCGCCACCTACCTCAGCGACGAGGTGGTCGGTCTGGCCGACGACGGCACGGCCGTCGCCTTCCCGAAGGTCATCGCACTCGAGCTCGACGCCGAGGGGGTGCTCGGTGAGCTGCCGAGCGACGACGCCCACCCCGACCTGCGCGACCGCCACCAACGCCTCGTCGACCCGCACGCGCTCGGCGTCGCCGCGGCACCCGGGACGACGCTGCCGCTCGCCGCCGTCGTCCTGCCGACCTACGTGCCGGGAGCGCTCGGCGCCGCCACGGCGTGCGATCCCGTCGAGGCGCTCCTGGCGCTGTTGGCGAACGCCTTCAACCTGGCCGAGCGTGGCGCGCCCGGCCTGGCGCTGCTGGCCGACGTCGCCGTGTCGCTGCCGGTCGTGCGTCTCGAGGTCGACGACCTCACGGCCGCCGTCGCCACGGTGCGCTCGATCGTCGCGGGTGGCGAGCACTCGTGAGCGACCGCCGGTGCCGGCGCACGCCTCGACGTCCGATCGCGAGCGCCGTCACCAGCGGCGGGCCGCCGCACCGAGCAGATCGGTCACGGCGGCCGTCGTGCGCTCGAGCGTGAACTGATCGAGCACGAGGGCACGGCCGTTCGCGCCGAGCGCCGCCAGCTGCTCGGCGGGCAGATCCAGCGCTTCGGCCAGGGCGTCGGCGAAGGCACCGGGATCGCCCGCCGCCACGCACCAGCCGGTGACACCATCACGCACCACCACCGCGGTGTCGCCGACGTCGGTCGCCACCATCGGCGTGGCGCACGCCAGCGCCTCCAACGCCACCCGCGGGAACGCCTCGGCGGTCGACGGCAGCACGGCGAGATCCGCCAGCGCGAACACCGCCGGCACGTCGTCGCGCCGGCCGGTGACGTGCAGGCGCCCGGCGAGCGCGCCTCCGGCGAGGGCCTCCGCCGCCGGGAGGAGCGGGCCGTCGCCGACGAGCAGCATGTGCACGTCGGGCCGCGAGTCGAGCAGGTCGGGCACCAGGTCGAGCAGCACGTCGACACCTTTGGACGCGTGCAGCAGGCCGACGAAGGCCACGACGCGCGCCCGATCCGGGATGCCGAGCTCGGCGCGCAGGGCGCCGGTGGCCACAGCCGGCGTGAACCTGCCCGCATCCACCCCGTTGGGCACGTACACCACGCGCCCGTCGTCCCCGTAGGCGTCGCGGATCGGCTGCGCCACCGCCACGATGCTCGTGGCCAGGCGCCGCATCCATGGCATGAGCTTGCGGCTGCGCACGCTGTCGGGGCTCTCGCGCTGGATCCACACCACGCCGACACCCAGGGCGCGGGCGCTCGCCGCCGCGTCGCGGCTGAGGGGCACGGCGCAGTTGGCCAGCACCACATCGGGCCGGTCGCCCGCCACGACCCGGGCCACGGCGGACAGCCGGCGCAACGGCGACAAGGTGCGGTCGACCTGCACGACCTCGACGCCGACGGCACGGAAGCGCTCCACCATCGGCCCGTCGGCGCCGAACAGGACCGTCGTGCGGGCGTGCGCGGCGAGCCCGTGCTCGAGCAGCAGGAGCAGGCTGGTCGGCGCCCCGCCGACGTCCGCCGTGTGCGACACGCACAGCAGGTGCGGCCGGCCGTCGCCTGCTGCTCGAGATGCCCGGCGGGTCACGACCGCCGCCCGGCGGCGGCGTCGAGCACACGCACCAACGCCTCGACGTTGGCCTGGATGGAGTAGTGCGCCTCGACGTGGGCCCGGCCCGCCGCGCCCGCCGCCGCCCGCCGCACCGGATCGCCGGCGAGGTCACCGAGCGCCCGACGCCACGCGGCGTCATCGGCGGCGTAGCTCCCGCAGGGCACGGCACCGAGGATCTCGGCGCTGCCGCCCACCGGACTGGCGACCACCGGCACCCCGCACGCCAGGTACTGGAGCGCCTTGTACCCGCACCTGCCGCGCGACCGCTCGTCGTCGTGCAGCGGCATGATGCCCACGTCGAGATCGCACAGGGCGTCGAGCTCCGTGTCGGGCGCCCAGGGCACGAAGGCGACGTCGACACCGGTGAGCGTCGGTGCCCGCGAGCTGATCACCACCACGCGGGCCCGGTCGGGGGTGAGCGCGGCGAGGGCGCCGGCGGCGACGTCGAGATCGGCGAGGTTCACGGGCGACCCGATCCACCCGACCCGGACCGGTCGCCGGTCCTCGTGGGTGCGCACCCGTTCGTAGCGGTCCAGGTCGACCGACGAGGGCACCACCGCCGTCGCCGCACCGGGGATCAGCTCGCCGATGCGCCGTGCCAACCAGGCGCTCCCGGCGACGGTGACCTGCGACGCCCGGACCGCCACCCGGAGTCGTTCCAGCCGTGCCGCCGCAAGGGCCGCCGGGTCGCGCGACTCCCCCGCCGGCTCCCACACGGCATCGTCGACGTCGACGACGACCGCCCGCGCTGCGGCGGCGACGGCGCGCAGCACGGGCACGGGCTGGAAGGGCTTCTGCAGCACCACGACGTCGGCCCAGCGCGCCAGCCGCAGCACGTCCGGCACACGACGGGCACGGGCGGCGCGACCGGCGCTGGTGCCCCAGGCCACGGTGCGGGCCTCGACGCCGAGCGTCCCGAGCAGCGGGAGGTACTGCAGCACACGTACACGGCTCGAGGCACGGGTGGCGCCGTCAGCCGTCACGAAGCCGACGCGCAGCGGCCTCGTCACCCCGCCGGCCCGGTGAGCGGGGTCACCTCGAGGGGCGCGCACCGCCCGTTGCTGCAGGCACCCGAGCCCAGGTCGAAGCGGTAGTGGTGTGCGAGGCACACGAGCACGTCGCCGCCGTCCGGACCGGCGCCGACGAGCACCTCGCCGGTCTCGCGCAGGTCGGTGCCGGCGTGCGGGCACCATCGGCTGACCGACCACCGTCGCCCGTCGGGTGCCGCCACGGTGATCCGGGCCGATCGGTCGATCGAGCGCTCGTAGGCCTCGACGGCGGCGAGCGCGTTCGCATCGGCGAACTTGAGCACGCCGAGCAGGTGGTCGTTGTAGAGGTCGGGGTCGCGCCGGGCGCGGAAGCGCAACGACAAGAAGAAGTCCTCCCACGGCACCTCGCCCGCCAGGATCGGCGGCAGCCAGCGCGAGGCGAAGGTGTACACGTAGCCGCAGTCGTCCAACCCCCGCCCGACGCCCTCGCGCCCCGGGCGGAAGTCGATGTGCCACGCCCCGCCGCCGGGACCGGTCACGTCGAACCCCACGCGCATGTCGATGCGCTCGTTGCAGTACGCGTTGCATCCGAGGAGCTGCATACCGTGCTCGACGAAGGCGTCGAAGAGGTCGATGTCGGGGTCGGGATGGGCGTCGAGCACGGCCGCGACCTCGTCGCGCCGACGTTCGGCGTAGTCGGCCAGATAGGCCGACCGATCACGTTCCCAGAAGCCCTGCCAGCACTCGAGTCGCGTCAGCGCGCCGTCCGGCATCCGCAGCGACTCGCCGGGCAGCAGGACGACGGCGTGGTCGTGACCGGCCGCGGCGAGGTGGTCGGCGACCTGGCGTTGGTCGGGGAAGATGCCCGACGTCATCTGCTCGTTGACCCAGGCCAGCTCCGGGTCCAGGAAGCACGGCGGACCGGCGAAGGGCACCACGACGCGCGGCTCGGCCACCTCGACGGCACGCACGACGTAGGAGAACTTCGTGGCGCGCTTCTCCCGACACAGCGCCTCGATCCGTTCGGCCGGGTAGTCGTACACGAGCGGGTACCACGACGCACCCGACCCCTGCAGCGCCAGCACGTCGATGGTGCCGCCGAGCTCGGCGCGGATCTCGCGCAGCTGCACGGGGAAGATCCGGGCGTCGTTGAGGTCGACCACGTTGCCGTCGGGTGTGTCGAGCACGACGGCGGCGTCGTGGTTCATCGGCGACTCCTCCCGCACGAACCGCACGCCGATGCCCGGAGCCACCTCGCGTCGCTCGCGGTCCGCGAGCTCGACGATGACCGTGCGTCCCGCCGCCGCGACCTTTCGACGCAGGATCGGCGACGGGTAGCTCGGGATGACCACCGGCACCTCGGCCGGCAGCTGCGCCAGGTACCAGGCGTCGAGGTGGTCGAGGTGCTCGTGGGTGATCACCACGGCGTCGGGCACGTCCAGCGTGTCGAGCACGGCCAGGTTGTCCGGGAACACGAACCAGCTGGCGTCGAAGGCGCCGAACGGCGAGAACCACGGATCGACGAGCACCATGGCGTCGCCCGAGCGGACCGCCAACCCCGCGTGGCCCGTGGCCGTCACCTGCACGGGCCGGAGTGTAGACGCACCGCGCGCGGGCCCCGACGGTCCATGATGTGGCCGGCCGTTGCCGACCGCCACGCTCGATGCCGACACCCGAACCGCCCTCCCCCGACCGATCCGCCCCCGCCGGGGGCACCGCCGGCACCGACGCCGACGGCGCCCCCGTGACGGTCGTGTTCCTCATCGAGGGCCTGGGCACGGGCGGTGCCGAGCGATCGCTGGCGGAGCTGTTGCCGGAGTACCGCCGCCACGGGATCCGCAGCGTGGTCGCCCGCTTCCACGACCGTCCCGAGGGCGTCGAAGCGGCGTTGCGGGCCGCCGGCGAGGACATCCGGCCCGTGCCGGGGCGAGGCAGAGCCGCCCGCCTGCGCGCCGTGCGCCGGCTCCTGCGCGCCGAGCGCCCGGCACTGCTGCACACCACCCACTTCGAGGCCGACGTCGTCGGTCGCCTCGCCGCCGCCGGCACCGACATCCCGGTGCTCACCACCCTGGCGTCACCGCCCTACCTCCCGGTCCGCCTCCAGGACCGCCGGGTG